>NZ_CALCLB010000004.1:0-40149 GCF_937966165.1 uncultured Odoribacter sp. | reverse complement strand
TAATAGAAAAACTCCTATGGCAAGACCTAACATGATTATTCCCGGTTTCATGGTAATATACCTGGAAATTCCCATAATAAAATAATTTAGGGTAAAAAAGACATAGAAACCCAATTGCCGGTAAAACATACCTGCACCGCAAATTGCTACTGCAGGAAGAAGGGCAAAAAGTAATGCGGGGAGTGGACCTCCCCGTAATACCAATTGATAAACGATATACAATCCGGCAATGAATGTTAAAGGAACAATATAAGATGTTAAATTTTTATACATTCAATTTTTCTTCTTTTGCCGTTAAACCCAGTTGCGAAATCTGGTAAAATAATTTTCGAAAAAAGGTATAAGGGGGCATCAAACCGTTGATTTCTTCAGCAGCATCCCGTTGAGCGTAATTGAGTACTAAAAATAAAGGAGTATTTCCGCACATTTCCCGTGTACGTTCAAACAATTGTTGATCGGTATTCTTCCATGTCCGCCGGGAATCTACAATTTGCAGGTTGAGGCTGACTCCTTGCAATATATTGGAAGATAGGGCTGCATCTTTCAGGGAAGGATATTCCACCAGGAATACTTTATCCTTAAAAGTTGAGGAGGAGGCGCCTTCCAGTTTTTCTAAATTCAATGCCTGCACAAAGGCATGTGCATCTGTTTGATATTCTTCATGCCAGGATAATTGAGTAACTTCCATTCCCTGATCCCTCAGTTGTTTGGCAAGTTCTTCCCTAATATAGCTCTTTCCTTCATTCGGTTGATTACTGATCAGATTGATAATATTATTCCGATTGGGATTAAAATAAGTAATTGCATAATTACAGAGCGTTTTGGCCGAAATATCAGTATAAGTTTTATGATATCTTCTTGCCCGTAAACTTTGCGGTCTGGTAAATACACCCAATACACGGCTACCGGTGATTTGCTCAGCTTTGAATACATATTTTAGCGTACGGTCGAGGATTTCAATAATCAGGAAAAAGAAAATCGTAAATAACAATGCTGCCAGGTAAGCTCCGATAACGAGTTTCCTATTGGAAGTAGAATTTGGATTTAACGGGTAATAAGCTTCATTCATGGGTTTCAATGTAGAAGAAGTCATCTGCAAACTCTTCTGACGCAAAATAGCGGCATTCAGGGCATCCAGTATAGACAGATATCTTCGTTCATTGATGTTTACACTTCTTTCTTTACGGGTAAGCGTAGAGCCGATAGGGGCAAAATGGATGTATTTTTTATCCATTTCATACCTGCGTTTTCTCAATACATTCAGTTCTGCTTCCGATTTTTTATGTGCAATAATCTGTGTCAGCCATTCTTCAATGACACTTGCATTAGATATTCCTTCTTTGCTATATTTCAGATAGCCCATCTTTTTAAGGGCTTCCGATAAAGCTTTTTTATTTTTTTCAAGTTCCCGGTTTAGAGAGTCGATTGTGGTTTGAGGAAGGGCTTCCTGAGAATAAAATTTAGATACAGCCAGTTTTTCTTCGATTTCACTGATTTTGTTATTATAGAATATGTAAGAATTATTGTTTTGAATAATAACGGTGTTGAGGTGCATTCTCTTTTCCAATTCGTGCAAAAGACTGTCTGCTACGGTAAATGTATTTATAGATTCCCAATATTGCAATTCGTAATCCCGGTTTAAGGCAGCTACACTTTTAGTTTCTTCCTCATAATTGATAACTTGTTCCCGGATGCGGTAATGGGTCAGGTCGTCTTCTGAATTTTCCAATTCTTTGCCTACCCGTGCTAATTCTGCCCGGAAATAGGCAATTACATTATTGGTTTCACCGAAACGGAGTTCCTGGTATTGTTTGATAAATTCATCTACCAGAATTTTAATGGTTTGGTACGTAATCCCAGGGTCATCTGTCGTATAGGTTATCTCGATAATATCACTGTTTCCTATTCGCTCTACTTGTATTTGTTGCAGGGAACTCCGGTTGACATAGGGAAGATTCCATTGATAAATCCCATAGACATAATTCGAGTTATCGTTTGTTTCATAGGCTACCAAATTTTCATAAGTACGCTGCTCGTTAATGGAATCATTCGGAGAACTTTTGTCGATCAAATGATGTATTTTTTCTCCATGATTATAGAGAAACAAATAATTTCCTGCTTTGCAATAAGTATTGTCTTTATGCGGATCACCGTGCACCATGATCCGGGCATATAAACGTAATGACACTTGTTTCAGCGTTTGGTCCGCATTGATGATATTCAACAAATTGTCCATCATGCTGCTTTGGGTATAACTGGTGGTGGTAACACCACTTTCGGATAAAATATTAACTCCTGTGATTATACCTGTATATATAGAACAATTACTCGTATATTTTTGCGGCATATTCCGGGTTTTCCAAAAAACCAGTAATGCAATAAGCAAAGGGGCTATGATTAACCAATAACGAATCCGGTAAAAAAACTTCAAAAAATAAGAAATATATTTCATGTTTATTTATTGATGATTTTGGTATTACTGATGATTTCTAATTTCAGAAATAATATATTGAGATTATTTACAATTGTTTCGTATTCTGTCAATGCGACTTGATGGCTGTGTTTGATGTCACTCAATAAGCGGTTTTGGTTATTATTGTCATTGATGAAATTGGATTCTGATACATTGAAGTCTGCATCATAAAGTGTTTGTGATTCCGTAGCGATTTTCAATAATTTCAGTTGGTATTGAATATTACAATAGATTTCGATGATTTCGTTTTTGATTTCGTTAAATATAATTTCCTGATCGTACTGGGATTGTATGTACTTTTCCCGTTGTTGCTTGATTTTGGAATTCTGATTAAAGAGAGTATTTAACGGAATATTTATATTGGCTCCGATTGACCAGCTGCTTTGGGTTGCTCCGGAATAAACGGTTGTCAACGGATTGTATTGGGTTTCGGTATCGGTATAAGTTCCCAGAATACCGTAAGTATAACCGGCCCTTAGAGAGAAATACTGCAACCAATCCTTGCGGGCTGACCTCAGTTCTGCACGGCTTGCACGCATGGCTGATTCTACAGCTTTCATCCGGGGGTTATTACGTGCATTTTCAAATAATACTTCTAAAGCAGGTAAATGATAATTGCGGAATTCATCCGTTGTAAGCGTAACCGGTTTATAATTTATCGTATCCCGGTGAATACTGATTTTATCGTTGTCCCTTCTTCTTTTTTTCTGTTCTTGTGCAAAGCTACTCAGGAAGCAACTGAAGAGAAGAATGCCTGACAGAATATATTTGAGTTTCATAATTATACGTTTTCTTTTTGAATAAATGCTGTAAAGGTGCGGAAGATAATTTTCATATCGAACCAGAAAGAAAATTTCTGGGCATACTGAATGTCCAGTTGTTTCCGTTCTTCTGCTGATAAAATTCCTTCGGTACCTCTTTTTTCTACTTGCCAGAGACCGGTTAAGCCTGAGGGAGCCATATAGCGTTCTATATATTCGTCCGTAGTCAGTAATTCTGCTTCATAAAGTGGCAGAGGCCGGTTTCCCACAATTGACATATCTCCTTTCAGAATATTGACCAATTGGGGTAGTTCGTCTATACTATATTTCCGGATAATTCTTCCTACACGGGTGACCCGTGGATCATTCTGTATTTTTACAAAATTGTTGGCTTTCAATTTTTTCCGGCGGATGAGGTATTCTTCTTCCGTTAAACGAAAATCGTCTCCTACCAGGACTGTCTTTTCCGATTTTTCGGGATCCCGGTAATAAATGTTTTCTGTCAGGGAAGTTGTATCCTGGTATTGGTTGTTTTTCTTGAATTCATCCAGTCGCTTATCTGCATCGGTATACATTGAACGGAATTTTAAAAATCCGAAAATCCTGTAATTGGTTCCTACCCTTTTAGAAGTATAGATAATCGGACCTTTACTTTCTATACGTATGGCAACCGCTGTCAGAATCAATAAGGGAGATAATATAATCAATGCACTTCCTGAAGCAATGACATCAAATAACCTTTTCCAAAGGGGAAGATAAAAAGCTTGTGTGGAGTCCTGTTTGTATTCCGTCTTTTGGAGCCGGGGAAGTAGGGAAAGGATTTGCTGTAAAGTGGGTTTGGGAATGGTCGGATCCACTATTTCACTGACCCCCGAACTAATATAATTTGTAACCAGTTGGGAAGAAATTTGTGTACTGATCAGAATAATATATTGATTCTCTCTCATATCTTTCTTCAAAACCTTCAACTTTTTTATATTACTCTCTGTATTTTCTGATTCCAAAAATATAAACAGCGGGTTCTTTTCGGTGGTTTTATGTATTGCAATAAAATTACAGGCTTCTGCAAGTGTATTGAAAACAATTGGTTTTATAGCTGATAAGTCTGCAAATTGGTTGATCCAGTCCGATTCTTTTCCAATGTATACAAATTCCATCTTATCTTTTCCTGAGTATGTTACGAACCCTGATTTTTAATTCTTGCGGATTAAAAGGTTTGAGAATAAAATCATCTGCTCCGATTTCCAGTAATTTAATTCTTTCCCCGCTATTTTCAAGGCTGGACAGTACAATTACAGGAATGGAGGTGAACATAGCACTATTTTTCAGTGATTGCAGAAACTCAAAACCATTCATTTCAGGCATATAAACGTCGGAAATAATTAAATCCGGAATATGCCCCGAATGTAGCCAGCTCAAAGCTTCAATCGGTTTGCTAAAGTAGATAACGTCATACTCCAAAGACATTTGTATCTTTATAACTTTAGCAATTTCAGGTTTATCATCTACTACAAGTATTTGAGGTTTATCATCCATTTTAGTCAAATTTATGTTAAATTATCTATGCGAAAATAAATGCGAGAGTGTATTAACCAATTTAAATGTTCCTTTTTTTGGGCATGATTTTTATACTGAAATAAAAATTTCCTTTTCTACTTTAAAAGAATTTTTGTCTGAAATTACTTTTTTTATTTTATTTATAATCAACTCTATAAGATAATCTTATCCTAATGGTCAAAAATTAAGTTTTTAACTCTTTATTCTTCTTATTCTTACTGAAAAATCGAACGTTAAATTTTTTATGTTTGACATGTATAGGGAGGATAATTTACCAAAGCTGTTAAAAAATATTTATTAATTTTATTTGTAGCATAATGACCATCACCCTCTGATCTAGACGCGCAAAGGTACAAAAATAATGTCAAAACGAAGTTATTATGCATTATTTTTTATAGTTTAACAGCTATTTAAATGCTGAAAGAAAATATCATTTTAGAAAAAATGTTTAACTTAACAGCTCCAAAAATAAAGTGTATTTAATAAATAAAACAGACGCTTTATGCCGGCATAGACAAAGATCATAACCGATGATTGAAAAAATACAGATGAATTAAAAATAAAGAAATCATGGAAGAGGAAAGGGGTGTAATTTTGGTGGCTGAAGACAACGAGAGTAATTTCGATTTATTGAACGTTGTACTGAGGAAAGACTATCGTTTAATAAGGGCTGTGAATGGAGAAGAGGCTATACAATTATATCAGGCATGTAAACCGGATTTGATTTTAATGGATATAAAAATGCCGGTCATGGACGGATGGGAAGCAGTCCGGATGATCCGGGAGATTTCTGCCGATATTCCTATATTTGCCGTTTCGGCTTATTCTTACCAATCGGACCGGGTTAAGGCCTTACAATTGGGATGCAATGAATTTATAACAAAGCCGATAGATTTACATTTATTAAAAACATTGATAAAAAAATATGTTTTTGAATGATATAAATTGTACTTTTGCCGGGTTAAATATTAATTGAGGGTTGCATGAATATGAAGATAGATCCTTCTGAGTATAAGATCTTAATTGTAGATGATGTTCCGGCAAATGTTTTGCTGATGAAAGCACTGCTAGGGAAGGAGAGATATAATCTTTTGTCGGCTACGAGCGGGTTGGAGGCTTTAGAATGTATAGCACGGGAAAGACCGGATCTGGTCTTATTGGATGTAATGATGCCGGGGATGGATGGCTTTGAGGTCGCTCAACGTTTAAGGGGGGATGAAAACTATAAAGATATTCCTATTATTTTTCTCACTGCCCTGGACGATTCCCAAAGTGTTGTGAAAGGATTTAAGATCGGAGGAAATGATTTTATTTCCAAACCTTTTAAAAAGGAAGAACTGATGATTCGTATCAGTCACCAATTATCCTTGGTGGCAGCAAACCGGATTATTTTAAAGCAGACAGAGGAATTGAAAAAAACGATAGACGGGCGGGATAAATTGTATTCTGTAATTGCTCATGATCTTCGTTCTCCCATGGCTTCAATGAAGATGTTGCTCAATACGCTTATGATGAGTGTAAACAGGGAGAATGTCAATCCTGACATTTTCGATATGCTTGAAATGGCGAATAAAACTTCGGAAGAAGTTTTTGCATTGCTGGACAATTTATTGAAATGGACCAAGAGCCAGCTGGGGAAGTTGACTGTTATCCCACAAATAGTGGATATAACGGAGTTAACAAAAGGCATGATCGAAGTTATTTCTTCTGTTGCTGCGGTCAAACAAATAAAAATAATGATGGACACAGAAGAGAAATTTTTCGTGAATGTGGACATCGAGATGATTAAAAGCGTTGTACGGAATCTTTTGTCCAATGCCATTAAGTTCAGTAATTCTTATTCGGAAATACACGTCAGTGTCCGGGAGGAAGGGAGCGAAGTTATTGTGACGGTTGCTGATAACGGTTTGGGGATTAAAGAAGAAGATCAGCCAAAATTATTAAATGAGGTAACTCATTTTACCACTTTCGGAACGAATAGTGAGGAGGGATCCGGTCTAGGGTTACTGCTTTGCCGGGATTTTGTGATTCATAATAAAGGGCGGCTGTGGTTTGAGTCAAAAGAAAATGTAGGTTCTAAATTTAGCTTTTCAGTTCCTAAAGCCTTAATATAAATAATATGAATAACAATCATTTGGTAATTATGGCCGGAGGTGTGGGAAGCCGGTTCTGGCCCATGAGCACTCCGGAAAAACCGAAACAATTTATAGATATCCTGGGGACAGGCAGGACTTTATTGCAGTCGACAGCTGACCGCTTCGCTTCGGTCTGCCTGCCTGAAAATACCTGGGTCGTTACAGCCGAGAAGTATAAAGAGATTGTTAAAGAACAGTTACCTGAAATCCCGGATTCTCATATTTTGTTAGAACCTTGTATGCGTAATACAGCTCCTTGTATTGCTTATGTCAGCTGGAAGATAAAGAAAAAATACCCTCAGGCAAACCTTGTCGTTTCTGCTTCAGACCATATCGTGACTGATGTTGAGGAATTTGGCCGGGTCATTCGCAAAGGATTGGAATTTACCGGAAAGGGAGAGCGGATTCTCACGCTTGGGATGAAACCCACACGTCCGGAAACAGGATATGGTTATATTAAAATGAAAGATAACGTATTCCCGGGAGAAGAAATCAGAGCAGTCGAGGGATTTAAGGAAAAGCCGGACCGGGAAACAGCCGAGAATTATTTGAAAGAAGGTAATTATACCTGGAATTCCGGAATTTTTCTTTGGAAGGTTTCAACGGTAGAAAAAGCCTTCCGTTCTTTTCAACCGGAAATGTCTGCTTTGTTCGATTCTTTGGAAGATTATTTTTATACGGAAAAAGAAGGGGAGATGATCCGTCAGAAATTTCCGGACTGTGAGAAGATATCCGTAGATTATGCTATTATGGAGCATGCCCGGAATATTTATGTTTTCCCGGCCGATTTCGGATGGTCGGATTTGGGTACCTGGGGATCTTTATACGAACTTTCCGGAAAAGATCCGGAAGGAAATGCTATAATTGGCGAAAATGTGAAAATGGTAGAATGTCAGGATTGTATTGTGCATTTATCCGGAGCACAGCAAATTGTTTTGCAAGGTTTAGAGGGTTATATTGTAGCGGAACAAAACGGTGTAGTCCTGATTTGTAAAAAGGATGAAGAACAGCGGATTAAGGAATTTTCTTACGGGATATAGGAGTTAATACAAACGGAAATAGAGACGGAATTCTGAAAAATATTTTACCAACAATTGTTATGATCCATATAATCAATACAAATCATTCTATATGTAATCGTTTTTTAGCGGAGATCCGGGATAAGGAAAAACAAAAGGACCGGATGCGCTTTCGGAGAAATATGGAAAGGGTAGGGGAAATCATAGCTTATGAAATCAGTAAAACTTTTACCTATTCAGCGCGTTTTGTCCAGACTCCGATTCATCCGGCAAAAGTAATGTTACCGGATACAGCAGTCGTGATTGCTACGGTATTGCGTGCTGGATTACCTTTTCATCAGGGTTTTTTGAATTATTTCGATGATGCGGGTAATGCTTTTATTTCTGCCCGGCGCATTGACAGTACAAACGGACAGGTAGAAGTACGTTTTGATTCTGTTTATACTCCTGATTTAACGGGGAAGCAGCTTTTGTTAGTGGACCCCATGTTGGCAACAGGTTCTTCTTTGGTAATTGCTTATCGGGAATTGCTGGCGCAGGGAGGTCGTCCGGAGCATACTCATATCGCAGCCGTAATTGCCAGTAAGCAAGGAGTTGAATATGTTGAAAGGAAATTATCGGGGGAACCTGTTACGCTTTGGGCCGCTGCCCTAGATGAGGCCCTGACTGAAAAATTTTATATCGATCCCGGGATTGGAGACGCCGGCGATTTGGCATTTGGAGAAAAAAAATAATTCGTGGAGGGAAGGAGTAATAAATGCGGAGAGTTTTTATTTATTATTCCCAAAAGAATACTTTTATAGCTGGTATTGACTGCTGCTGTTTTCTGAACTAAATTTTCAAAATGAATCTCCTCTGAAATTGTTTCTAAGGGAGGGAAATAAATCGGGTTTTATAAGGCTGTGCCAAAGAGCGGCATTTGAGATAAAATCCGTTAAGGTGGATTATATTGTATTAATTTTCAATATAATAGGAAACATTTTTATCCAAAGTTCGTTCGTATGATATATAACCTTAAAATTAGATATCATGAACAAGGAAAACAAAAACATGGAAAATACCGGTAATAGTACTTCAAAGGGAAAAACAAGTAAATCTGCAACCGGTAAACACTCTGCTGAGGATGAAAATATGGAGCAAAGTGGAGGCCGGAAAGAAAAAATGTCAAATGAAGATAAACAACAGGGGAATATGAAAACGGGGGAACATACAGAAACCCGTAATAGCAGACAAGAAGGAAAACATTCCGGAGGAAAGAAAGAAGGGAAATCCAAAACGAAGACTGTAAAGTATAAAACAAATATGAAATGTTCCGATTGCGTGGATAAGGTAAAATCGCAATTGAATGATATAGATATAATTGAAGCCTGGACACTCGATTTAGACGATCCGGACCGTATATTGACAGTGGTAATGGATGAAGAGGGAGATGTAGCGGTCATTGAATCTGTTTTTACAGATGCCGGTTATGTTGCAGAACTTTATGAATATTAGAAAAACCGGTTAAATTCTCAAATAGGAATTTAATCGGTAAGAGTTCCCTGTCCCCTACCTAAATGAGAGGACAGGGAATGTTGTTTATATACGTTTTGTTTTTATGTTGCCTTGCCTCATACGTATAGGTGTGTGTCGGATTGATTTTTTTGAAATTAGAAATAGAGCGGTATAAAAGTTAAGTTTTATCTTTGTAAACGGAATAAAATGTGCATAATACAAAGATAATATGAAAAGAAAACTGTTTTGGGGAATGGGGGGAATCGGATTTTTGTTATTTGCCGGGATAATAGGGAGTAGTTTTTATATGTTGGATTACTCTTTGACGCCGGATAACGGACAGCACAATGAAGAGGCTTCTTACCGGCAGATGAGGACCGATTATCCTTTTTTAGAAAGCTGGGTGGATAGTCTGCGGGAGGTTTCGGCATTAAAAGATACGTTTATAGTGAACTCTCAGGGAGTACCCCTTCATGCTTATTACATAGCAGCTCATTTTCCTACGCCTCGTACTGCGGTTGTCGTTCACGGTTATACAGATAATGCTGTCCGTATGTTTATGATCGCTTATATGTATCATCATGATCTGGGCTATAATGTTCTTTTACCGGATTTACAATACCATGGAAGAAGCGGGGGAAAGGCAATACAAATGGGGTGGAAGGATCGTTTGGATGTGATGGAGTGGACAAAAATAGCAGATCAGCTGTTTGGGGGGAATACCCGTATGGTTGTACATGGAATTTCTATGGGAGCAGCTACGGCAATGATGTTGTCGGGAGAAATCCTACCGGAATACATCAACTGTTTTGTCGAGGACTGTGGGTATACAAATGTATGGGATCAATTTTCAAAAGAATTGAAAGAACGATTTGGATTACCTGCTTTCCCTTTACTTTATACAGCTGGCTGGCTTTGCGACTGGAAATATGGATGGAATTTCCGGGAGGCCTCTGCTCTGGAGCAGGTAAGGCGATGCCGCTTGCCAATGTTATTTATACATGGGGAGAAAGATACTTATGTACCTACTGAAATGGTATATGAGTTGTATGAGGCTAAGCCGGATCCGAAGCAATTGTGGATAGTGCCCCGGGCAGCACATGCAGCATCTTATAAAGAAAATTCCAGTATTTATACAGAAAAAGTGAAGACTTTTTTAGATCTTTATAATTAAATCAATAAACTTTTTCCGGAGCATAAAAAAACGAATCGGTTTTACCGACTCGTTCTGAGTAGCGGGGGCCAGATTCGAACCGACGACCTTTGGGTTATGAGCCCAACGAGCTACCACTGCTCCACCCCGCAATCTATTCAAACAACTTTCTCTGTTTGACGGTGCAAATATAGAATGTTTTTTTCATATATCCAAATTGTAGAATAAAAATCTTAAGATTGTACGGATTATTATAGAGTGAGCCCGAAACCTCTTTTTGTATTTAGGATTTTGCATTACATTTGTAAGAAACAATGGTAAATAGAAATGGAACTTAGAAGAATTACTCATACAGGAGATTCGCAATTAAACGAAATTCTTTGTTTATATCAGGAGGCTTTTCCGTCTTCAGAAAGGAGAGAGCTAACTCAATTGGAACAACTGATTGCAGGCGAGCCTTCCATGTTCTTCCACATTATAGAAGAAGGGAAAAGAGCAGCTGGGCTGTTTATTTACTGGAAACTGGAAAATTTTTATTATCTGGAGCATCTAGCTGTTTATCCGGAAATGCGTAATTGTAAAATCGGGCAGAAAGTATTGGATTATATCCTGGAATATTTGCCAGGGGAACGCTTACTGGAAGTTGAACCTGTAATGGATGAAATGACTGCGAGAAGGATAAATTATTATCGCCGGAACGGATATGAGATTGTGGAGAAACAATACAGGCAACCGGATTATAATAAGCCGGATGTGAGTTATCCCCTGTGGATTATGAGTAATAAAACTTATCCGGATAAAACGGATTTGGATAAACACATTCGGATAATTAAGGAAGAAGTATATTATAAGCCCCTTCATTTAAGCCGAACTGTAAAATAATACCGGACGGAACTCCGTTCCCCCCGTTTATAACATTTTCAAGAAGATAATGAAAATGTTACATTCCTTAAAAATATCAATTCTCTTTGCTCGTAGAAGAAAGGAAAGATTATTTTTAATAAAATATCATTAAATTCGCCAAAGAACTTTTATAAAGATATATGGAAATTTTAATTATCGTCATTTTGTTATTAATAAATGGCGTTTTTGCAATGTATGAGATTGCATTGGTTTCTTCCAGTAAAGCTCGTTTGGAAACGATGGTACAAAACGGGAGTAAAAAGGCAGCTCGTGTATTAAAATTATTAGAAGAACCTGAAAAGATTCTGTCTACCATACAGGTTGGGATTACTTTAATTGGTATTATTTCCGGAGCTTACGGAGGCGTTGCCTTGGCTGGGGATTTAGTTCCTTTGTTTGAAAAAATTCCGGGATTGGAAATTTATGCCGGTAAACTGGCAATGGTGACAGTGGTGGGCACTATTACTTATCTTTCTTTGATTATCGGGGAACTGGTTCCGAAATCCCTGGCATTGAATCATCCGGAAAAGATTGCTGTTTTTTTCACTTCTTTTATGTGTGTACTGACTCGGATTACTTATCCTTTCGTGTGGTTTTTGAGTATTTCTACTAAAGTTGTAAATAAGTTGTTTGGTATCAAGACCGGGGAAAACCGTCCCATGACGGAAGAAGAACTGAAATTTATACTGCACCAAAGTTCGGAAGAGGGAGTGATCGATAAGGAAGAGACAGAGATGCTAAAGGATGTTTTTCGTTTTAGTGATAAAAGGGCTGAGGAATTGATGACTTACCGGAAAGAAATTGTTTTTTTGAATACTACTGATACAAAAGAGAAGGTTTTAGAGACCATCCGACGGGAACATTATAGTAAATATCTTTTGTGCGAGGGTTCTGTGGATAAATGTCTGGGAGTCGTTTCTGTTAAAGATATTGTTGCTCTTTTAGGGGGAGGAGGAACTTTTGATTTACAGAAGGTTGTACAGGAACCTTTGTTTGTCCCCGAGAATTTGCCGGCCATCCGGGTGCTGGAATTATTCAAGAAATATAAGACGAAATTTGGAATGGTCGTCAGTGAATACGGTGATATTACAGGTATCATTACCCTGCATGATCTGACCGAAAGTATTTTTGGCGATATTCTGGAGGAAGGGGAAGAACCTGAAGCCGGTATTGTGGTCCGGAAAGATGGGAGTTTCTTGGTAGACGGGGCTATGAATGTGGATGATTTTATGGATGAAATGGGAATTGTGCTTTACGAGGATATTGCAGGGCAGGATTTTACAACTTTAAGTGGAATGGCGATGTTTTTTCTCAGAAGCGTTCCGAAAGAAGGGGATGTGTTCTACTATCGCAATTTAAAGTTTGAAGTGATGGATATGGACAGTAGCCGGGTAGATAAATTATTGGTTACAAAAACAAAGGAATTATCTGATTAAAATAAGGTGTATGAATGAAAAGGATGTAAAAGTAAAAGAAATGTTGTGCGGAAACGATTTCGTTATGAAATCATTGGCAATGAGCAGGAGTGCAGAAACAGACGAACAGGGCAGAAAAAACTATCATACCGTTTTTGTACAGGAAGGTCTTGCGGTTTTATACGTGGATTTGGAGGGAGATTGGGAAGGAGAAAAAGAGATAGAAGCGGAACTGAGATTTGCTTTATTTCAGTTAAAAGAGAAGGGGAGTGTTTGCCTGGGAGAACAAATAAGTAAATTAAAGTTGAGACCGGGAAAAGGTCAATGGAAAAGTGAGGTGGAATTTCAGGCTTTGCTGTATGGAGATTCTGTGTTTTCTGAAGGTATATATGGGATAGTGGCCCGATGCGGGGAGAAAAGTATACAGTCGGAACCCTTTTATGTTATAGAGGGAAAAGGAGATCCTGCTTCTTATTTCCGGGTTGTACAGGTAGGAGTAGATAAGTGTTGTCCGGAAACAGAGGAGGAAGCTAAACGGAGAGCTCATTCTTATTCCTGTTTGGATATCAGTGGTTTGGAAAGTGTTTGCTTTTATTTTTTGGCAGAAAATCAGGTGAAGCGGGAATGGGTATATGAATTTGTAATTCAGCTTACCGGATCGGACGGCTGGGTAAAGGTAAGACGAATCGTAAGAGGAAAACAGTTTGTTCAGGGAGAAGAGGGTAAATTGTATTTATGTTTTACCGTGGATCTGGGAGAAAAGAGAGAGCATTTTTGGGAGAAAGGGGAATATACCATACAGGTATTTTGTTTTGAAAAACCGGTATTAAGACTGAATTTTGAAATTGGAGATAAAGATATTCCTTATGCTTACCCCCAGGAATTATATCGAAAGGATGCCGTAGTGTCCGCTTCTGCCTATTCGGGGAATATTGTGAAAAAAGAGGAGGTTCTGGATCAGCTGTACCGTTTGGTCGGTCTCAGGAAAGTAAAGGAAGAGATTACCCGTATTTGTGAATATGCAGACTTCATACAGATGCGGCGGAAAAGTGGATTTAGTGACGATGCTCCCTTATTCCACATGTTATTTACCGGTTGTCCTTCTGCCGGAAAGAATACCGTAGCAGAGATTATAGGACAACTGTTTTGTTCCTTGGGAATTTTATCAAATGGAAAAGTAAACCGTTATGGGCGGGATAGCTTTCTCAGGGAAGGATATGCAGCAGAAGAACAATTGTTACGGAAAGCAATCAAGGAAAGTGAAGGAGGGATTTTGTTTATTGACCGGGCGGGGGAATTATATGATGAGGCTCAGCCTCAGGACCGGGGACGTATTGTGATTCAGTTATTGCTGCAGATTATACAACATGAAAAATTGGAATTGATTGTTATTTTATCCGATACGGAAGAGACACTAGGGGCGGTAAAAGGAGAATTTCCGGAAATAGGGAAATATTTTCCGAGACAACTTTGTTTTGAAAAATATTCCCTGGAAGAATGGATGGAAATTGCGCGTCAGAAATTGGAGAAACGTCAGTACCGTCTTAGTCCGGCAGCAGCGGATAAGTTTTTCAAATGGCTGAAGAAGCAAGCAATAAAAGGATCTGATTTTGCAGATGAACATTTTATAGATGATCAGCTGGAAATTATGGTTCAGAATATGGCTGAACGTCTAATGGGAGGAGGAAAGCGGGAGTTGACGGAAGGAGAAATGGTTTTGATTCGGGAAGAGGATATTATGCTGGAGGCAGAAGAATCTCCTAAAGATTCTTTGGAAAGACTGACGAATTTAGTGGGAGCTTCTCAATTGAAAAAAAGTATTATACAACATTTGAATTATGTTTATTTTCTTCAGGAAAGACGAAAACAAGGATATGAAGAAGAATTACCGCCATTACATATGGTATTCGGGGGAAATCCCGGAACAGGTAAACTGACGGTAGCAAAAATGCTGGGAGAGATATACTATTCTGCCGGTATTTTGAGCCGTCCGGCAGTTATTGTCCAGAATGTCCGGAATTTTGCGGGAAATGGGAATATATCTCCGGAGCAAGTTATAATCCCGCTTATGGAAGCAGCGGAAGGAGGGATTCTCTATCTGGAAAATGCCGCTTCGTTTTTGGAAACTCCTGTAGGAATAAGTTATTTTGAAGGAGTTTTGTCTTTTATTTCTCCGGAAGTTCATCAAGGTACTATTGTTATTTTAGCTGATTATCCGGAAGAAGTGGAGAAGATTTTTCAAACGAATCCGGGAATAAAGGATTACTTTCCTTATCGATTTGATTTTATGGATTATACCCGTGAAGAATTATTTGCAATTATCGACCGGAAATTGAAGGAGAAGAAATATATTCTGCATCCGAGAGCCCGGGAGGCTTTCGGGAAATTGATAGATAAGGCTTTTGAAGTAAAGGATAGGCATTTTGGAAATGCTTTGTGGGTGGAAAGACTGGTGAATACGACCATTCATAGAATGTCTGAACGGCTGATGCATATTCGTCAGAAACGGGAATTAACCCGTAAGGAATTGACAACAGTGATGACAGCCGATATTCCTGTGAATTCCTTGGAAATCCCGGAATTTGTAAAAGACAATTTTGATGAAGAGGAAATTGATTTGGCTTTAAAAGAGCTGGATCAAATGGTAGGGCAGGGGAAGATTAAGAAACAAATCCATGATTTTGTGGATTTGGCCCGTCATTATAGTCAGCAAGGGATAAAACTGAGTACTAAAATGTCCTTGCAATGGTGCTTTACCGGAAACTCCGGAATGGGAAAACGGGCTATGGCCCGGGTGATCGCTCATTTGTATAAAGCAATGGGACTGATTGAAAAGAATGTCGTTTACGATTTTAAAGCCGATAAATTGATTGGGCGGACAGAAGAAGAGGCTCACTTACTGATCGGAGAGGCATTGAGAAAAGCAAACGGAGGCATATTGCTGTTTGATGAGGATTCGGAGAAATTGACGGAGATAACGGGCATTCAAGAGAGAATAAGGGCCCTGTTAGCAGATCAGCTGGCAATACGGCCGGGTTCGTGCATAATAATTTATGCCAGTCGGCAATCTGTTTTACAGAATTGTCCGGGAGAGGTGGAAAATGTGTCGGATCTGATCAATGTTTTGGTGTTTGAAGATTATACTACAGAAGAACTGATGCGAATCCTGAGGCGTAAATTGGAAGATGAACGGTTAACCCTGACTTCCTCTGCCCGCCAGTATATGTTGGAATTTACTTCCCGTTTGACGGCAAATCCGGAACGTTCCCAAAATAGCGCCCGTTTGATGCGTATCGTTGCAGAGTTGATGATCCGGAATAGTATGCAACGTCTGGCTAAAAATGGGAAATTGAAAAATAAATCAGAAACGAAAGTTTCAGTGGTAAAATCGGATGTATTGATGTTTAATGAAGACCTGATCCGGTCGCTGATGAACGAGAAGAAAAAGATTGGTTTTAATAAAGAATAAAGAAGGTAAGACAGAGAGGTCCGGTGTCACAGATACCGGACATTTTTCAGCTGTTTTTCCGGATTATTTTATGCAAAAATCAAAGAATAAAGTATGATTGCAGCGATTGAAATCAGACCGGTATACACAATAATTTGCGTATGCGGAATTTTACGTTGGTGTTCAATAAGTAATTTTTCCGGTATGTCATATTTTAAAAATCCGGTGATTGAGGAAAAATGTAAACTATACCGGAACAAGGCATAGAGGAGAAGGGCTCCGCTTAATCCGACCAGCATACCAACCACTAGATCTCCCGGATAATGTACGCCTATATACACTCTGGAATAGGAATTCAAGCTAGCCCAGAAGAGGATAAAGAGCGTTAAAACGCTGTTTTTAAAAAAGAGCATGAGGAAAAATGCCAATGCAAAAGAATTGGCTGCATGACAGGAAGGAAAACCGTAACGGCCTCCTCGTTTTTCGTTGACGAGATGAATAAATTCCGAAACCGGATTATTCGGATTTGAAGGACGCATTCTTTCTGCGAATGGGCGGATAAGGGTTGCACATACCTGATCTGCGTATGTGATCGTCAGCGCAATGACTATAACTGTAAAAAAACTAACGGAGGGACGGAAGTTTTTTAGTAAGGCATATAGAATTGCAGCATACATGGGAATCCAGGTGAGTTTTGCTGTGAAAATCCACATAAAACTATCCCAAAACGGGGTATGGAGCCCGTTTAAAAATAAAAGAAGCTGCTCATCCGTTTGTTGTAATGTTTCCAGCATAAACTTATTTTAATTGGCAAATGTATATTTAAATCTTCATATATTTTTCGTTCAATTAAAAATAATATGTATATGGACGGAAGGAAGTATAAAAATTTAAGTGTTTAAATACCTCTGGCGGAATTAACGAACGAATGGATGAACACTTTGCTGATTAATGAACCTACGCTTCTGATTAAGGGATGAATCCGGAACATCTGAAGGAATAGCGATGTGCCGGGGGATAGGGGATAGAAATGTTTAAACGTTCAAGGGGGTATGGTTGCGAAGGCAGTTGAAAAAATATACGCCTGGAAATTGGTCCCAGGCGTATTATGCAGTAACTTTATCCGTCTCGTTCCTGCGGATAAAGTTCCGGAAAGCTTAAAGGCTGGAAGCCGTTGTTTCAGAATTACTCAGAAGTGTTTCATTGATAATCTTCACTAAATCTTCTTTTGGGCGTAATCCTGTTACTAAAAAGGGTTTTCCTTTCAAAGGGATAAAGACCATTAAAGGGATACTGCTGACATTAAACAGTTGGGCCAATTGTTTTTCTTTATCGGTATCGACTTTATAAATCTGAAGTTTATTGCCGTAATCTTTCTGGATTTCAGCCAGTATGGGTGCCAGACGTTTGCAAGGACCGCACCAGGTGGCATACAGGTCAATGATAGCCGGTTTGTTTCCTAAATATTTCCACTCTTTGTCTTTATCGTAATTCCAGATTTTTTCTTTAAACTGATCGTTTGTAAGAGGCTCTACGGTTTGTGCTTTTACGGTAGTGCTTAAAATAAGTAGTAAGATAAAGGGAATCAATACTTTTTTCATGGGTTTGAAATATTATTTTATAATGTAACGTAAAGAGAATTGTAAATGTTTTACGATCGGTATGAATAAATATAGAAGGTATATTATAAAGCTTTAAAATTTTATACCTTTGCTTCATTTCCACGACAAATATAATAAAGAAATCAGAAGGGAGGTTATTCAATATGAGAATTTATCCAAATGCGAAAATTAATATCGGATTGTCGGTAACGGAAAAACGTACCGATGGATTTCATAATCTGGAGACAGTTTTTTATCCGGTAGGATTAAAGGATGTATTGGAAATTAACCGGGAAGAAGGGCCAAAGAGGGTATGTTATTTCGAAAATACGGGGATTGCTGTCGATTGTGCAGAGGACAAAAATTTGGTGGTCAGGGCTTATAAATTGCTGGCTTTGGCTTATGATTTACCGGCAGTACGGATAAGTTTATTTAAATCCATTCCTTTCGGGGCAGGATTGGGGGGGGGATCTTCAGATGCTGCCTATACCCTGAAAGCTTTGAATGAATATTTTGGTTTGGGTATTTCGGAAAAAGGATTGGAAAACTATGCTTCCCGTTTAGGAAGCGATTGTGCTTTTTTTATCCGGAATCGTCCTTCTTTTGCTTGCGGGAAAGGAGAAATATTAGAAGATATAGACATTCAATTAGATCCGTACGAGATTGTAATTGTTAAACCCGATTGTAATGTAGCTACGGCGGAAGCTTATGCGGGCATTGTTCCGGCAAAGGCAATATTTGACCTGAGGGGATTGGGCAAGCTGCCTGTGACTGAATGGAGGAAACGGGTAATAAATGATTTTGAGACGGCAATTTTTGCGAAGTATCCTGTCATTCAGCGAATAAAAGAAGAATTATATGGAAGAGGTGCTTTATATGCTTCAATGACCGGAAGCGGAACGGGAGTATTTGGAATTTTCCCTAAAGGAGATGTCACTTTAGATACCTTGCAAGGAACTGTAATATGGAGAACAGACAGGCATATAGAATAGATGAAAATATGTATCCGGTTTTATCTCAAATGGGAAAGTATAACACCTAAAGTAAAACGACATGAGAGAATATTTGTTAATTATTTTGATTGGATTGGTGGCAGCTTTTGTCGGAATTATTCCTTTATTAAAGAGACGGGTAGATAGATACACCCTTTTTTCTGTTTTTCTGTTTTATTTTCTCATGCCTGTTGTCGTTTACAGAATAAAACTTCCCGGTGTGAATTGGTGGCTTTTGGGCCCTTTGGTTACTTTTATCCTGGTGTTGCCGATAGTTGTTGCTCAGGGCAGGGGATATAAAAAATGTATATTTCCGATGTTACTTACTTCCATAGGAATTGGTTTTTTTATTGCTGTTATGGGCCATTTTTTACTGGCTTAACAGCGATACGGTTGCATACAGTAGACAACCGATCGCTGAAAATATATTCTTTGGAACGGATTATTTCCGGAGGGCAAAAGAATACAGGATAGCAGAAATCCCGCCAAAAATAAAGGCAAGCCCTGTCCAGACGATGATATTAAATGCGCCGAAAAGCGGATGAAAGATGATCAGGAAAGAAAAGATCAGGGTGAGAATACCCCCGGCTAAAACCCATCCCCAATTGGGAATTCGTAAAGTTTGCATTTGAGTAGACCAGCCGATAAAATCGATACCTAAAAACATCAATATAAATCCTACGGCAAAAGGCAGGATATCTATTGCCCATTCCAAGTTGGCAAGTAATATAAATCCGATGATAAGGTCTAATATACCGATAGCCAGTCCCCATCCCCAATTCCGGAATCTTTGATTGGAAAAAGCATTTACAATTTCTCCGATACCGAAAAGGATAAACATAATGCAAAAATAGACGGCTAGGGCAAAATAAGATTCTACGGGATTTCTGAATACCCATATCCCGCAAAGAATAGATAAAATGCCGATAATCAGCATTATCCACCAATACTTGTAAGTTCCTCTGTAGTTTTCTACTGTTTCCATTGTATTATTGTTTTATCGATTATATGAATTTCAACGATAATACAACTAATTGGTTTTAATTTTTTGGGAAAAAGGATATTCGCCGGAAAGCTAAAGACAGAATAGAAGAGGGGGCTGGAGAGTCCCCCCCTTAAAGTTTAATGAAAGCTTTGTTGTCTGCTGAATCTCCGTTTTCGTAAATCGAAATACAGGGGAACGGAAATTTCGTTGAGGAATGAATTGTTAATCCGTCGGGCCAAAAATCCCGGAATATATCAAATAATAAATTTTTTCTCTTTTGGGCCGTTGGGGAATAAAAACGTTATGCCCGGTTAATTTCCGGAGATTTAATGTGTACATCCAGTTGCGGGAAAGGAATATTGAGATTTTCTTCGGCAAAAGTCTGGTATACTTTTTCGTTCATGCTGAAAAAAACATCCCAATAATCCCCGGCATTTACCCAGGCACGTACGACAATATTGACAGAACTTTCCCCGAGAGAATTAAGAGCAATGAAATAAGCCGGAGAAGACAAAATACGAGAGTCTGCTTTTAAAAGTCTTTCGATAACCGCCTTTGCCTTATCATAACTGTCTCCATAGGCAATTCCAAATTCCCAGTCGACCCGACGGGTAGGTTCTTTTGAATAATTTTTCATAATGCCGGTAGATAAGCCACCGTTGGGAATGATGATGATTTTATTGTCGGGGGTAGAAATAATTGTATTGAATATTTGTATTTCTTTTACTGTCCCGCACTGTCCCTGAGCTTCCAATACATCGCCTACTTTAAAAGGTTTAAAAAAGAGAATCATAATTCCCCCGGCAAAATTCTGTAATGTTCCGCTTAATGCCATACCTATGGCAACACCAGCAGAAGCGAATAATGCAATAAAAGAACTGGTTTCAATGCCGAGTACACCGATGATGATAATGATGAGGATGAAATTTAGTGTAATACTGACTAAACTTTTAGTAAATGAAAAGAGCGAAGCTTCTACCTGCTTCTTTTCCATAATAGCGATAACAATACGGTTCAGTTTCTTGACGATCCAGCGTCCGATTAAAAAGACAATAAAGGCTGTTAATATGCGGGAGCCCAAAGATGTTGCCAAGTCAATAATTTTGCTTAGAAAAACATCCATTGAAATGTGAGAGGTTGAATTGAAAATTTCTTCCATAACGATCAGTTATTAAAAATAGATGATTAATTATTTAACACAATATTTGATACCTGTTTTCCGGCATTGGAAAATTTATTGGTACGTACTTTTAACCTGTTTTTTTAATACCTCATTCAGTTCTTCATTTACTTCCCATTTTATGAATAAACGGTTGTCTGTTATACGGGCTGCTGTTTGAATATAAGGTATATGAAAATCTTTTTGATGTTGAGCCGTAACAAAGACCTCATTTCCATCTTCACCGAATTGTTCCTCGCCCTCAATAGAATATACAAGGGGTTCTATCGGAGCTTCTATAAGAGCTGTTTTTAGCCAGACAAAACTCAGGGGATAATCGGATAATTTGGAAATAGTATACCTGATTTCCGGAGTGAAAGTAATATTTTCAGGATCGATCTGCTGTTCAGCAGTACACGGAGATTCCGGATAGGAAACAGAAGAAGGTAATTCAATACTCTGACCGTCTATACTGGAATGCATGTGGATCTTATCTCCTAAACTTTCTAACTTAAACTGAATGATTTTCAGTTTTTTAAATCCGTATACGGCAATGTTGAGATGTTCCTCTGTTTTTTCAGCATTTTCACTGATTTTATACGACCAGAAATTCTCTACCAGCATCCTTTTATCGCCATCTTCCGTCTTTTTTACCTGAACAGCCACAAAAATTTCTCCCGTTTTATACTCAAATTCTTTAAGCAATTTGTAATCAAAGGATTTCAGTATTAATTTCCAACTTCCTTGTGTGATGTGTGTATGGTTTGCTGTGTTATCTTGAATGATACTGTTTATTTTTTCACCCCTAGCTAATCCCCAGGAACAAATGGCTCTTGCGATAGCTTGTTCCTTTGCCGTTTCTTTATCGGCAATGGGATCGGAAATTCCAATCCAGTATTCTTGTTGTGAGGCAAAGATCCAATCCGGTAAAGAGTCGGAAGAAACTTGTTCGTCCGATACATGGGACGGATTGTTAACCAGACAAAAGGAGTAAAGTGAATTCGGATCTGTTTCCGGGAGAGGGTACCCGTAATTTATTTTTCCAAAAATACAGCATCCCAGGATGCCTATTAAGGTTTTATTATAAAAGGTCATAATTTAATTCTTTAGATCCGTCAACGCGGACAAAGGTAGAATAATTGTCTTTTTTTTACAAAATTTAGGGTTTAAAATAGTTATACAGTAAACCGTCTGTATTTAAAAAATTAGTTCTACTTTTCATGGCGGTTTTTCGACTTTTTATAATAATTGATTGTTTTTACCAGGTTTACTGTTCAAGCATAGAATCGTGTCGATTTACTTTTAGTATACCTGGCAAATGTTTTAAACGGGTAATTAATTGGGCTAAATGCTCGGTATTATCGATTAGTACGGTAATTTTTCCTTCAAATATTCCTTCTGCAGAGTTTATGGCGATGGCCCTCATGGTGACTCTGGGATCTTTTGAAATGAGTTCTGTAATTTTATTAATTATTCCGATTTCATCTTTTCCCATAAGGCTGAGAACTGTTTGGTAGGAGGTTGTGCCGGCATTTGTCCATTGGGTTTTGACGATACGGTAAGGATAGCGTCTTTGCAAATCCAGTGCATTTTTACATTGCTTGCGGTGTACTTTAATTCCCTCTCCGATAGAGACGAACCCAATAATATCGTCGCCGAAAACAGGGTTACAGCAACGGGCGAATTTGTAGTCCACATTGTCAACATTTTTGTCGATAATGAGGACGTCTTCGGCTATTTTGGGGGAATGGCTGATGTGGATATCCTTGATGGGAGCGGGAACAATAGCTTTTTCTTCTTCTTTAGCCTGTAGAAGGATATCTTTTATTTCTGCCGGATCGTGTTTCCCGATAGCAATTCCCTGATATAAATCCAAAGCGAATTTGTATTTATAATGTTGCATGAGTTTACGGATAATGTCGTCAGTAAACTCGATTTTCCAGTTTTTCAGTCTTCTGGTCAATAACTCTTTCCCAATATCCGCCTGGTGGTTGATTTCTTCGTTAAGGAATTGCCGTATTTTGTTACGGGCTTTGGAAGTAACGGTAAAATTCAGCCAGTCTGCTTTGGGCTGTTGATTGGCAGCTGTCATTACTGAGATCTCATCTCCGTTACGTAATTGGTAGCGAAGCGTTTCATTGCGTTGATTGACTTTTCCTCCTACGCATTTGCATCCGATATTGGTATGTATAGCATAGGCAAAATCGAGCAGCGTCGCCCCGGCCGGTAAAGTGATTAAATCCCCTTTGGGTGTGAAGACATGGACCTCTTTATCCTGGAGATCCAACTTGAGATCATCCAGTAATTCTATTGCATTTTCTTCCGGACTCTCCAGTATTTCGCGTAATTCATTCAGCCAGTTTTCAATTGCGGAATCCGAAGTTCCTCCTTTGTATTTCCAATGAGCTGCGAACCCTTTCTCGGCAATTTCATCCATTCGTTCTGTACGTATCTGTACTTCGACCCAACGTTTCCCAGGCCCCAGAACGGTAGTTTGCAGAGATTCATATCCGTTTGATTTAGGTACGGTAATCCAATCGCGTAATCGTTGCGGATTGGGAGTGTATTTGTCTGTAACGATGGAATATACTTTCCAACAGTCTGGTTTTTCATTTTCCCCCTTGCTGTCTATAATAAAGCGAACGGCGAATATATCGTAAATTTCTTCGAATTCTACCTGATTTTTCCGCATTTTATTCAGAATAGAAGCGATTGTTTTGGTTCTGTATTTGACTTTAAAATGGATATTGCGTTTATGGAGTTCTTCTACGACAGGAGCAATAAATTCTGAGATATATTCTTCCCGCGCTGCTTTCGATTCTGTTAATTTACGCCGGATTTCAGCATAAATTTCCGGATTGGAGTAACGCAGGGCCCTGTCTTCCATTTCTGATTTGATATTGTATAATCCCAGGCGGTGTGCAAAAGGGATATAAATATAATCTGTTTCCCGGGCCAATTGTTTTTGTGCTGCTTCTGTCAGATTTTCAGCACCCCGTAGTGCATACAACTTTTCTGCCAAAAAGATGAGTTGTACCCGTATATCCTGAGCAAAACTCAGTAATAATTTCCGGAAATTTTCCGAGTTGACAATTTTCTGCGGAGTGTATATGGAATTGATATTTTTAAGGCCTTCCACAATTTGGGTAACTTTAGAGCCGAAAATATCCTCCACTTCGGAAATAGAAAGTTCTCCTTTCGTGACTTTTGTGTGTAACATGGCGCAGATAATAGATGTACGCCCCAGCCCTATTTCTGTAGTGATGATTAAAGCTATGTCCAGAATTTTCAGAATTTCTTTTTCTTCGTGATCGGGGAGAGCATCCAGGGGATTCTCCTGATCTGTTGCCGGAGAGACCGCAATGTCGAATGCTTTTTCTACGAGTTGAATATCTTCTTCTGATAATAAATTCCGGCAAGACTTGAGAAGAATATCAAATTTGCTGTGGATTTCCGGACTGTATTTTGATTTAAGATCCCCCATCACTTTTCCTTTTTGTTTGTATTGGAACTCTTTTTGGACAAAAATAGGGATTTCTTTTCAAGAATATTAGGTAATAAATTCTATTTTTGTGAAAGTTTCATAAAAAGTGTGGGATTGTTCGGACAGAGGATTAACACCCGGCATACGTCTCGCTGATAAATGAACTTTCGGTCCGGATGAAGGAATTAATCAGTAATTTTGTCGCTTTACTATGCTGTTGCCGGAAAGCATTAATTCTTTAGGCCACTGGAATATTTTCAAATTAAAAAATAGGATTGCGGAACAGATCAGGGGAAAAATTGAGAAATAAATGATTACAAAAGATAGAGAGATATGACAACAAAAGAAAGATATGAGGGTTTTATAAACTGGTTTAGTGAAAATATGCCGGTTGCCGAGAGCGAATTAGAATATCAGAGTCCTTTTGAATTATTAGTAGCTGTAATTCTGTCTGCTCAATGTACAGACAAACGGGTAAATATGACAACTCCGGCTCTTTTTGAACGTTTCCCTACTGCTGAGGCAATGTCGAAGGCAGAGGTAGCAGAAATATATGAATTGATTAAATCCATTTCATATCCCAATAATAAGGCCAGGCATTTGTCTGCTATGGCTAAAAAATTGGTGAATGATTTTAATGGTGAAGTTCCGGATGATATGGAATTATTACAGACTCTTCCGGGAGTAGGGAGAAAAACAGCTAATGTGGTCGAAGCGGTTGCTTTTCACCGGCCTGCAATGCCTGTAGATACACATGTGTTCCGGGTGGCAGACAGGATCGGATTGGTTACCAATGCTACCACCCCATTGGAAACCGAAAAACAACTGGTAAAAAATATTCCGTCCGAAATTTTGTCTAAGGCCCATCATTGGCTGATATTACACGGAAGATATACCTGTACTGCACGTCGCCCGAAATGTGAATCCTGCGGGATCAGTGAATATTGCCGGTATTTTGAAAAAAAATAATTTTTTTTCTTTCCCGACGCAACTATTCGTATTCTTTTGCATCTTAGTATTGGAAACCTTGAAAAAGGGTGACAGCTAAGTAATAATAAAACGGGAAATTTTATTAATTTTGGATTTAAGGGTTAGTCAGCGGAGGCATCTGTGAAAAGATGCCTCCTTTTTTCTTTTCTTTAGGGTTTCTTTTTATTTTTGTATAAAATTGGTCTTTATGGTTTTTCTGCTAAAAAGTGTTTTCTTACCGGAAGAAAGAATATACTTTATAAAAAGCAGAATAAAAGGGCCGGGAAAAATATACGATAATAATTATGGGGTGTAATAGTCGAAGAAAACCGGAATGGTTAAAAATTAAATTGCCGAAAGGGCAATTGTCAGTAGATGTATTGAATATTGTACGGGAACACCATCTGCATACGATATGTACGAGTGGTATGTGTCCCAATCAGGGAGAATGCTGGGGATGCGGAACGGCGACTTTTATGATAGGCGGTAACATCTGTACGCGGAATTGCCGGTTTTGTAATGTAACCACGGGAAAGCCTTTTCCACTGGATCCGGAGGAAGCCCGCAATATTGCGAATTCTGTAAAATTATTGGGTTTGAAACACGTAGTGATTACTTCTGTGGACCGGGATGATTTAGAGGATTTAGGGGCTGCTCATTGGGTAAAAGTAATACGGGCTGTAAAAGAAATGAATCCCTCTGTCACTATGGAAGTATTGATTCCGGATTTTCAAGGCAGATCCGAATTGGTGGAGCGGATTATCGGAGCAAAACCGGAAGTGATTTCCCATAATCTGGAGACAGTACGCCGCTTGACGAAAGATATACGCAGCCGGGCTACTTATGAGATGTCTTTACAGGTAGTACGTCAGATTGCTGCTTCCGGGACGGTGGCAAAATCCGGTATTATGCTTGGTTTAGGGGAAACCCGGGAGGAAATTCTGGAAACCATGGACGACCTTCGTTCTGCCGGATGTAGTGTGATGACGATCGGACAGTATTTGCAACCTACTGCTGCTAATGTGGAAGTAAAAGAATATATTCAGCCGGAGACTTTTGAAGAATACCATCAGATTGGCTTACAAAAAGGATTTAAGCACGTAGAAAGCGGTCCCTTGGTAAGGTCCAGTTATCATGCAGAAAAACACGTAAAATAAAAACCGTAAGGGTGTCGGGGACTGCATCGGCAGGAGATAATTCAGGGAAATGAGATCGAAAACCGATGGCAAAACATGAAAGCAGGATGAAAATACAGTATCAGGATTTAGGATTAAGTTATTATCGGGAAGTATGGGAACTCCAGGAGAAATTGCTGGAAAAAATAAAACTGGAAAAATCGGAAGGGGTTCCGACGTCCAATTATCTTTTATTTACGGAGCACAGGCCTGTCTATACACTTGGAAAAAGCGGCCATGAATCCAATATGTTAATGGATGCCATACAATTGCGGACTCAGCAGGCGGAATTTATCAAAGTAGACAGGGGAGGGGATATTACTTTCCACGGTCCCGGGCAGCTTGTTGTTTACCCTATTATCGATCTGGAGAACTTCGGATTAGGGGTAAAGGAATATGTCCATCGGCTGGAAGAAGTCGTTATACGTACCCTACGCAAATACGGGATAAAAGGAGAACGGATAAATGCGGCAACCGGGGTATGGCTGGACGTTGGGAAACCTTCGGAACGGAAAATATGTGCGATTGGAGTCAAATGTTCCCGTTATGTCAGTATGCATGGATTTGCTTTAAATGTAAACACAGACTTGAATTATTTTAATTATATTCATCCTTGTGGCTTTGTCGATAAAGGAGTAACTTCTATAGAGAGGGAAAATGAAGGAAAATCAGTCGGCCTGGAGGAAGTAAAAGAAGAAGTTTTAACGCAGTTCAAGTTCGTTTTCAATGTAGAAATACAGTCTGTAGAATAATAGAAGTGTCTGATATTTTGAAAGTAATTGTATAATAATACCGTTAGATATGAGGTGTGAACTGGAAATTTGTGCTTATTCTTTGGAATCCTGTTTGGCTGCAAAGAGAGCGGGAGTTACCCGGATTGAACTTTGTGCGGGAATGTACGATGGAGGGACAACCCCTTCTTTGGGAATGATAAAGTTAGCCCGGAAATTGACATCCGGAATTCAGCTTTACATCATGATCCGTCCCAGGGGAGGAGATTTCTTGTATACTGATTTAGAGTTTAAACAGATGCAAGAAGAGATTTTGTCCCTCAAAACGATGGGAATTGAGGGAGTGGTACTTGGCGTTTTGAAGCCGGACGGGAATGTCGATATTGAACGTACGGCAGAATTGGTACAACTGGCAGCTCCGCTTAAAGTAACATTTCACCGGGCTTTTGACATGGTGGAGGATTCGGAAGTTGCCTTGGAAGATGTCATCCGGGCAGGCTGTTTTCGTATTCTGACTTCCGGATTGAAGAATACGGCCGAAGAAGGAGTAAACGAATTAGAGAATTTGGTGAGACGGGCAAACGGTCGTATACAAATTATGGCCGGGAGCGGAATAAATGCCGGAAATGCCTTGAAAATAGCAAATACGGGGGTAAATGCTCTTCATATGACGGCGAAAAGTATAAGGGAAAGCGAAATGCGATACCGGAATCCGGAAGTATTTATGGGAGGAATACCGGGCATCCCGGAATATCAGATTGTATACAGTGATACAGTTAAGATCCTAAACGTGATGAATCGGTTACAAAATAAAACTGCAGAGAATGAGTAAAGTGATAAAATGGGGATGTATGCTGGGGGTAGCAATGCTTTGTATGAATTGTAAAAAAACGGTTTTTTCTTTACAGGAAAGGGAATGTATCTCCTCACAAAGAGGACAGATCATGCGTATTTATACCGTTGGTCAGCCGGAAGATTCTCTCTTTTTAAGGCAAAAAGCTTTAAAATTGACAGAGGAGGAACTGAATTCAGAATATTATCCGGTTTTAAAAGAAGGTTTATTGACGACGGTAAAAGATACGAATAATCCGGGAGTCGGAATTGCAGCGCCTCAGGTGGGAATCAGCAGGTGTCTGATTGTGGTGCAACGTTTTGACAAAGCGGGAGAACCCTTTGAGACTTATATTAATCCGGAGATTGTATATTATTCTCCGGGACGGTTGACCGGACAGGAAGGTTGCTTGTCCATTCCCGATATTACTGGGGACGTCAGTCGTTCAGATACTGTGGTTATAAAATATTGGGATGAAAGGAGGAGGCAGGAAATAAAAGACACTGTTGGCGGATTTACGGCTGTGATCTTTCAGCATGAGACAGATCATTTAAAAGGGATTTTATTTACCGATAAAATATCCGGGAATAAACTTGAATAAATTAAGAATTCAGGATGGAAAAAAATAAAAGGAAAAACACATTTGTCGAAAAGATATTGAATGCACCTGCCGGTTCGATTGTATATGTAGAACCTGACATTGTATTAAGTCATGACAATTCAGCCCGGATCAGAAAACTTTTTGAGAAGATGCGGGGGCGGAAAGTATTGCATCCTGAACGTTTGGTCGTTGTTTTGGACCGGAAAATGACAGGTACAACGGATGAATTAATCCGGGATTACAACTCCATCCACGATTTTATGGAGGAGCAGGAGGTTGAACATTTTTTTGATTGTGATAAGGGTATCTGTCATCAGGTTTTGGCCGGATTTATACGACAGGGCTTGGTAGTAGTAGGGAGTGACAGCCATACCTGTACCGCAGGTGCGTTTAATTGTTTTGCCGTAGGTTTAAATAAAACAGAAACAGCTTTCTTATGGAAAAACGGAAAAATATGGTTACGGGTTCCGGAAACAGTTAAAATTACGCTGAGTGGAAAATTCAGGGCAGGAGTGTATGCGAAAGATTTGGCTTTGTGGATCATGGGAATGCTGAAAGAGGAGAATATAGATTACCAGTCGGTTGAATATCACGGGGAAGGGGTAAGGACACTTACAATTGCCGACCGTATGACGATTGCAAACATTTCGGCTGAAATGGGGGTAAACAATTCCGTATTTCCTCCGGACGATTTATTGGCGGATTATTTGGGGGATTACGCTGTACAAGGAATATGGGCGGATGAAGATGCTTACTATACAAAAGAGTTTCATATCGATTTGGGAAAAGTATTTCCATTAGTAATGGCGACTTATCCTGAGGATGAAGTAAAAGGCATAGGAGAGGTGAGTGAAATAACGATTCAGGAAGGTTTGATAGGAGCCTGTTCATCTGGCCGCATTGAGGATCTGAGAATTGTAGCCCGTATTTTAAAAGGGAAACAATTGGCTGAGGGTTTTCAGTTATCGGTAGTTCCGGCTTCTCACGATATTTATATACAAGCCATAAAAGAAGGATTGATTCATGATATTATGAAGGCGGGAGCGGCGGTTTTGGGATCCAGTTGCGGCCCTTGTCTGGGAAGCAGTCATATGTTAGGAGCTGAAACAAAACGTTTTATTTCAACGACGAATAGTCATTCCATGCGCCGTATGGCAGACGTAGGGGTCGAGAAGTATATAGCTTCCCCGGCTACAGTGGCTATGACAGCTTTACGGGGGAAACTCTGTGCAGAGGTTGCTTACCCGGAAGAAATATTCGAGTACTGGTCCGTTCCTGCCGAAGCTATTACAGTAAGCGTTTGGGATGACCGGAAAAAGGAAAATGTTTGGAATTATGCAGATATCGATCATATTTCTGCAGATCAATTGTTCCCGGAAAGAAAAACATATAATATCTCTATAGAAAGTGCAGAGGCAATGAAACCTTACCTGCTTTCCGGCCTGGACGAAACTTTTGCAAGACGTGTGCAGACTGGGGATATTATATTGGCAGGAGAAGATTTTGGTAGGGGAAGATTAATAAAACAGGCTGCAATAGGTTTGGTCCGGGCCGGAGTCACTGCAATAATCGTGAAATCGGTAAACCGGAGTTTTTTTCGAATGGCCGTCAATTACGGTTTATGGATAATTATTGCCCCTGAAATACTGGAAAATTACCGGCCCGGAGATAAAATTACCTTGGAATTAGAAGAGGCTATAATAAAAATGAACGGAAAAACATATACTTTACCGGCATTTGATTTAGTCTTTACGGAAATTATCCGGAAAAAGGGAATAATGCACCTTTATGAATAAACAATTTTTTTATGCAAGTCTTTCGGTAAATAAATATACCTGACGGACTGTTTTTAAACTGTTTTCTTGTTCAAACACCGGATTAATGCTATTTGGAGTATGCCGAAACGATTGCCTGTTTTCACAGTGTTATTGACAAAAAACTTCGGGATACATCTTATTTTTGATGCTTATTCCTGGCTATTTCACTTTTATAATGTTCGAACAAAAAGTCGTAAATGACCAACTCATACACTCTGTTTTTAGAAGGAAATAATCTGTTCATCATCATGTGAATATAAGATGAAAGATCGTTTAAGGGTACAGATTTTACTGTCTGAATGAGTTCCTTGACTTTTTTGGAACGTTTTTGTAAAATAGCATGGCTGCGCCTGATTTCTTCCGGGGTTTTCTGGAAATGGCTTACTACCAGATTGACCTCGGGTTTCCTTTGACGGTATATTTTATTTAAATATTTGATATTGTGTACATTGAACCCGTGCTCTTGTTTGAAAGAAAGGCTCATCCTTTCTATATAGGAAGCTTTTTCAGTTAAAGGAAGCCCGAAATCTTCGAAAAGACAGTCAATCATTTTCAGTGCGACCATCCACCTGTAATTTTCATCTTTTTTACTGAGCAGTTTGAGTATCGACAAAATACATTCGCTGTCGGCAGAGAAAATACTTTCTGAAAATTCAATATAGTCTTTGCCGTAACGTTCCAGTTCCCGGTTATAAGTATCTAATTGTATCCGGTAAATCTGAGAACTTTTACAGGCTTTTTGTAATTTCTGATTCACCGTTTGCAGAATATAGCCTAAGTTTCCGGGATCTTTTATTAACATACGGAAACGGATGTGAAAATCCGGGTCTGAATAGCGGATGAAAAAAAATTTTGTGATCATTTCTTCCCGCATCAATTTTTTAATCACCGGAAACACGGAATGAATCAGAATGTCGTCAGCGGTTTTGATACCGGTATATAATTTAAAATATAGCCACTCATCTCCCGGGTAAAATGTTCTTTTTATAGCGGATTTCATAGGTCCTTAATTTTGAGATTTATAAAAGGAAACAATACATTCGTGCAGAAAGGTGCGTCCTTCTTTGTCTTTTGCCAAAGAATACTGATCGCATAATGCTTCTTCTAGGGTAATTTGTCTGCGGTTGCTCAACATATTCAGAAAAACCCGCAGGCTTACGGGATTTTCTAAATCAATGAGCAGCCTATTGTCTCCGTCGGCTAAAAAAACATAACGGGGTAATTGTAATTGAGCTTGCCAACTTTTCACTTTTTCCATTAATTTTTCCGGATCCGTTTCTTTGGTCAGATTTTCCATACTTTTTACGGCAATTTTCCAGTTGGCTTCGGACAAAATGATATTTTTATACCTTACCCGCGGTAAATAATCCAATTGTTCTTCTATACTTCCCCAGTTAAACAAAAGAGAAGCCCTTAAACCCTGGCATTGCAGGTCACATAAAAAACGGTATACAGGAGTAGGGTTATTCCTGTAATTATGAGCTGTAGAGAGGCGCGGGAGGATGTATTTGTTGAGTCGCTGGGAACGTAATAGCAAACGGTTGTTCCGTACAGACAAAAATAGGTCGGCCGGATAGAGAATTCGTTCCCGTTCCAGGGTGGAATTCGCCAAATATAAAATTTCATATTCCCGGAAATTGGGACGGGCTAATACATTCCCTACTCTGGAATCCGGAATATGAGATATTTCTGCTACAATCTGATCTTTATATATTTCTTGTTCCTTGCGGGCAATAGCTTCTACCAGTTCTTGAATAGAAGGGTCGCAATAAACAAAACGCCCCAATAAATTGGCAGCACTGCTTCCACTGAAATTATTCACTATCAACGTATAATCTGCAGGATCCTCTGAGAGATTTAAAATTTGGAATTTGGTAAATAAGGTAGCTGGCAAATCTTCCCAATTGGGTTGTAGGTTTTTGACATCTTCGTCCTGTAGTAAAATTTCCCGGTCTGTCTGTGGATTGAAAGCTACTAACTTTTTTAAAAGAATTTGATGGATTGGAAACAGGTTTGTCTGCATGGAAGCATTGTTGTCAATCCGTCCGGGGATGATTAATCCGCCCAGTAAAGGATGTAAATCATTTATCTCGTGTGCCGGATAACCGATACCTCTTTCCGGGTCCAGTGCTTCTAACAAAGGAATCTCTTGTTCTTCATATCTTTCGTTAAAACATTTGATAAAGTTACTGAGGGTGTTATTGGTATAACGCGGAGTTATTCTGTTGAGAAACTCCATGCTGTTTTGCAGGGTGGTAAAGATACTGTTGTCTAAAGAAGCTTTTTCCAGTTTCCTGATTGTATCCACTTGCAGCAGGAATTTTTTTTGGAAAGGGATTTTTAATTGTTTGATTTCCGCTTCAATTTGATTGCAGTAATCGATAACCTCTGCCTGTGCTGCTGTACCCAATTTTTGTAATAAATGATTGATCCGGGATAATTTTTGATAATAATCCGAACGGGTATCCAATCTTTCCATAACTTTTAAAATATGTTCAAAAAAATCGGATCCTGTGATAATCGGATCGATTTCACTGACCAATAATTGGTTATCGATGATTGTATTGATATAAGACCGCGCCATCTGTTCACTTACTTCTCCTGTGGCGGTCAGGAGTGAAATCAGTTCCGTAAAAGTACATCCTTTCCGGGCGAGGTGAATGATGGATTGCAGGTAAGGAGATTTTCCGACTTCTACCAACTGATAGATTCTTTTTTCCGTATCAAAGCGATACTCTATATATCGGATCTTTGTGGATTGCGTATAGAGTGTAGTATTCGTATAGTATTTTACAACTTCTCTCACTTCCGGTAATTTCCCCAATTCCTGTGATAAATTACAAAGATATAGCATGTCAAAACGTACGTGTACGTTTAATTGGTTGGTCAGTATCACTTCCGGCAATTCTCCTTTTTTTCCGGTAGTACAGGATGAAAACAAACCGAAAGGAGTACATCTGCTCGACATTCTGGCCAGGTATTTTAACAAAGAATTTTCGATACGGATACGGTCTTTTTCTTTTACTTTACCGGCTTTGTATTTTTGTAATTCCTCGTAAAGTACAGGGGAAGCGAAATAAATAGCTTCTTCAAAAAAATCAGAATATATAATTTCCTGGAAATATTCTTTTTGAGATAAAGCTTTTTTGATGACTTCCAAGGGGTAATGAGGAAATCGGAATACGATCTGTTCAAAGGGTTGGTACATAGTGGTACGTATTGTATAGTTAAAGGGCTACGTCTTATTTTAATTAAAACTCAATAACAGAATTTCATCCCACGAACTGTTTACCGGGGACAGAAGAGTTAATCCGATTCCGGCAACCCCCTCCAGTAGGTAATATTTTGTTTCCCAGCTTTGTTGGGTGGGATCGAAGGACTGATAGCCGGCAGGGCCTTCCGGACGGTTACCGAAACAATAGGTTTGCTCTTTCCAATATTCATAAGCAGCCTGGAGAGAGGGGCGTTTTGTTTCCTGCCACATTCGGAAAAAGATTTGCGTAATTCCGGCAGAGCCGTGGCATATTCCGGCATCCCATACATAATTGGCGCGGATGTCTTTCCGTTTGGCTGAATACTCCAGGATTTCCATTGCAAAATCTGTTAAATCCTTTTTATTCAAAACTTTTCCGGCATGCCATAAAGCAATGCCAATGCCTAGGTCTCCGTAGCACCAAGCCAAGCGGCTTTTATTTACAGGACCTGGATTTTCTAAAGATGTAGAAGGGAAATAACAGCCGTATATTTTTTCATCTATTCGTTGTTGTAAAATATAATTTAGCGTCTCTTCCAGTAATTTGCGAACTTTTCCTTCCGGATTTATATCCATTTGGAGAAGACGGGATAGAAAAATAGCAATGCTGGACATTCCATGAGAAAGTGAGATATTGAATTTTATATCTGCCTGATGGGGAAAATGCCGGTCTACGATTTCCCATTTCACCGTATGGGTATGAGGATCAGAGATAGCCGTTTGTTCGAGGTAATCTACAATCTTGTGCAGTTGTACTAAAGACAGCTCCGGTTTATATTTATAATGTTTCAGAAAATAAAATCCCATTCCAATGACTCCGTGTAAAAAATCGAAGTGATGTAACCGAATTTCCTGTTCCAGATAATGTTGCAGGACAAGATCTATATCATCCAGCATGTCCGGGGAATTTTCGATAAAATCCCCTTCCGCCAATAAGTGTATACCTAAACCGAAACCTGCCAGACCATTACAATAAGAAAATTGGTAATAAGAGGGAGTTGAAAGGCTTTCTGTCAATTGGTCCAGTAGTATTTCTGCCTTTTCTTTATAGTTTTTATCGACGAGTGAATAATAATAAAGAAAGAGAATCTCCCCCATATTACCTGTTAAAAGGCTATAATTCCCGTTTTCCTTTTGGCAGTGTCCTTCGATTGCACGGGCAATACTATCCAATTGTTTTTTCATAATTGAGAGGTTATTGAGCTAAAGAATGACTTGGGCACACCTTCGTTTCTATATACACAGTTACAATTATATAAAATAATTATCAGAAAGTAAAATAAATTAATATTTTTAATTATATTATTTTATATATCTCTTGGTGTTTTGAATGGGAAACAGCATAAAGAAAAGAATGCGGAGGATAGATAGAGAATAAGTGTAAAAAAAATTATAAAATAATTCTTTTATAAGAATAAGATGTTAAAATATTCGTTAAGTTTGCAAATAGTATAAAATGCAACATAACTCATGAATGATATCCGGGAATTAGTGACCTATCTAAGCCGGGCTGAGAGAGGTTATACCAAAACGTTAAACAGGGCTTTTCAGCAAGCAGGATATGATCTTAGCCGTGAACAATTTGAATTACTTCAGGTGTTGTGGGAAGCGGATAATGTGAACCAGCAGACCATTTCCCGAAAATTACAGAAAGACAAATACAATGTGACAAAATTATTGAACACTTTGACAAAAAGGGGATTTGTGCAGCGTAAAATGGGGAAGGAAGACCGCAGGAATAATTTTATTGTCTTAACTGAAAAGGGAATGGAAGTGCAAAAAATATTGCTTCAGATTGAAGGGCAGGTGCATACTGATTTGACCTTTACACTTACTTCTTCAGAAATCAAATCCTGCATTTGGGGGATGAGGAAACTGACGGATAGGATGAAATGAAAATCAATAGCGAATAAAGTATATAATTTTGATATAATATGAAATTGAAAGGATTACAACCGGAAGCCTTATGGCAATATTTTGAAGAGATATGTCAGATCCCGAGACCTTCCACAAAGGAAGAGAAAATTGCGGCCTTTTTGATTAAATTTGCTGAAGAACACGGTTTACCTGTCCGACAGGACGAGGCGGGTAATGTATTAATCAGTAAACCTGCTGTTGTGGGAATGGAACAGGCACCTACCGTGGTATTGCAGGCTCATATGGATATGGTATGCGAAAAAAATGCAGATACGGTACACGATTTTGAGAAAGATCCGATCCTGCCTTATATTGATGGGGATTGGGTAAAAGCAAAGGGTACCACTTTAGGAGCGGACGATGGAATAGGGATGGCTGCCCAATTGGCACTTTTAGCTTCTGCAGATATTAAACATGGCCGCTTGGAATGCCTCTTCACGGTAAATGAAGAATGTGGTCTGACCGGAGCATTTGAATTAAAACCCGGATTTTTTGAAGGGAAAATTTTGCTGAATCTGGATTCGGAAGATGAAGGAGAGATCTTTATCGGTTGTGCCGGCGGAATGGACACTGTGGTGAAGATGCCGGTAGAGACTGAAGAGCCCGGACAAGAGGCTTTTGCTGTAAAAGTTATGGTAAAAGGTTTACAGGGAGGACATTCCGGGGATGATATCAATAAAGGAAGGGGAAACGCAATTAAAATCTTGAACCGTTTTCTGTGGGATTTAAATGAAAAATATCCCCTGCGAATTGCGGAATTTACAGGGGGAAACCTAAGGAATGCCATTGCCCGCGAAGCTTTTGCTTCAATTGTTTTCGACGAAAAATACAAAGAGCAGGTAAGAGCAGACTTCAATTTATATCAGGCGGAGATGGAAACTGTCTGGCAAATGACAGAACCGGGGTTAAAGATGGAAATGGAATCGGTTTCTTTACCGGATGAAGTTTTGACGGGCGATAGTACATGTAAATTATTAAATGTTTTATATGCTTGTCCGCATGGCGTATTTGCTATGAGTTACCGTATGCCGGGTATGGTGGAGACGTCTACCAATCTGGCGTCTGTGAAAATGGAGAATAAGCGGAGCGTTATCATCACTAGTTCACAGCGGAGTGATGTAAATTCCGAAAAATTAAATATTGCCCATATGGTGGCTTCGGTCTTCCGTTTGGCTCAGGCGAAAATAGAACATGGGGAAGGTTATCCCGGCTGGGCACCCAATCCGGATTCGGCAGTGCTGAAATTAGCTGTAGCTTCTTATGAACGTTTGTTTGGGAAAAAGCCGGTTGTCCGTTCTATACATGCAGGTTTGGAATGTGGTTTATTTTTGGAAAAGTATCCGGATATGGATATGATTTCTTTTGGTCCTACATTGAGGGGTGTACATTCGCCGGATGAAAAAGTGAATACGAAGACAGTGGAAATGTGGTGGAGACATCTGGTGGATATATTACAGCATATTGACGTCGTAAATCAATAGAGAATTGGAAAAGATATCGAAAAAATCAGCCAAATACAATCGGCTTTATGAACAGATCAGCCGTTATGTGGTGACGACCCCGGATCGCTGGGCGCGTCTGGCAACAATAGAAGCTGTTTTGCACCACAAGATGCAGACGTTTTTTTGGACCGGTGTATATGTATTGATGGAGGGGGAACTGATTGTGCGCTCTTATCAGGGACCGGTGGCTTGTCAAAAATTACGTCAGCACACAGGGGTATGTTGGACAGCGATCGATTCGGGGAAAACGGTTATTGTAAAAAATGTAGCAGAATTTCCCGGTCATATTGCCTGTAATTCCGCCACAAAAAGTGAAATTGTCCTTCCTCTGAAAGATGAAAAGGGACAAATATACGGGTGTCTGGATATCGACAGTGATCAACTGAGTGCTTTTGATGAAGAAGACGAAAAAGGGTTATTGAAAATACTGAGATTAGTAAATGAGGATAAATAAAGGTCAGATCATGTCAAAAGTCAGATTTGATGAGCATTTATAACTAATTTTGTGTTAAAAAAAACTAATTCCGTTTTGAATTTTTGGGAGACATTATTACCTTAGTTGCCCGAATATAAAAATAATTTGTTACATAAATAAAAGTAAGAAAAACTATGAGAAAAACAGTTTTATTGATTTTAGTAAGTTTATTGACGGGGAGTTTATTTGCGCAGGACCCGGGGGCGGCAGAAAAAAATGCCGGCAATGTTGCTTGGAAGGCTAAGAATTATGCCGAGGCTTTTACAAATTTTGAAAAATACCTGAAAGCTGTCAATTTTTCAGATAAGGCATACATATATAATACAGCCGTTGCTGCAACCAGATCAAAAAATTATGCTGCCGCTGAAAAATATTTCGAAATGTCAATAAAAAATAATTATAAAGTAGGGAGCTCTTATTTAGGAAAAGCCCAGGCTGAAGAAGACCTGAAAAAAGAAGGGGAAATGGTTGCTACTTTGGAAGCCGGCCTGAAAGCAGTACCGGGAAATGCAAAATTGGAAAATATGTATGGGACTTATTTTCTGAAAAAAGGAGTAGAAGCACAAAAAGCGAATAATCTGGCTGCTGCTGCTGAGAATTATACAAAAATTACTTCTCTTACCAATAAAGATATCAAAGTAAAAGCTTATATGGCTTTGGGTTCTCTTTATTTTAACAATGGTGCCAGTATTTTGCAGAAAGCAACTCCTTTTGCCAATACGGATAAAGAAAAATATGCTGCCGAAAAAGAAAAAGCTACAAGTGATTTCGGAAAAGCTTTGGGTTATGTAGAACAAGCAAAAAGTCTTGCTCCGGAAAATAACGATGTAAAAGAATTGTATGCGCAGATAAAAACGGCTATGAAATAATTAGCTTTTGTTATAGGAAAAGCTGTCTGAGAGGATCAGGCAGCTTTTTTTATGTTCAAAATTCTGGTTTATGTCTTATCTGTCCTTTTATTATCGCTCTGTATTACAATTCTCTTATACTTATTGATATGTTAGTTAAATTGCTATGTACTTGATATTCGGGAAGGACAATTTGAACGATTACTAACGAGCCCCATCCAGAGTCCAAATTAACAAAAGCCTGTGAATCCTTGTAATTGTCAGGGTATCATAAAGGAATAATCAAAAGACGGAATGAGTTATCACGAAGAATCAGCGATAATTACAATATTGGTAGTCCAATAACTAATTACAAAAAAGCGCTAAGAAACAACATGTAGGGCTTTCTCGTTTTCAGAGAGCCCAGCCTAATGCTTCTATAATGATAGCTTGTGATACATAAAAGAAACAGACGGGTTTAGAAATTTTGCTATTAGGGGAATCCTGTATTAAAGTTATTATTCATAACCTGGGAAATGGTATGTCTAAAGAAAAAGGGAGAATTGTCTTGTAAGAATAATATGGATGGCACAGCTGTTTTCAAAAACTTTGACAGAACAACAAACAGTAAAGAAGTAGCTTAAAAATAAAGGAATTGGGGAAAGTAAAAAAAAGGACCATCTAACGTTTGTCTTGTTAGACGGTCCCTTTTCAGTTGTTATTCTCTATAAATATTTTATTTGAGAACCTCAATTAATAGGCAAGGGCTGAATTTGCAAACTCTCCGATAGTCGGGAATCCGTCATGCCTAACACTCATAGACGAAGTATTATTGCTAATCTTTGTCATAACAACATCCCATGCATATCCATCGTCCTCTTTCAGACTATAGAAACCAACTTTCTCTGGATCTGGATTAAACTGATACAAGTAATATTTGAGAGCACCAAATGTATATTTAGCACCACCAGTCAATGTAACTTCCTGTCCTATCATTTTCAATTCAGTTCCATTATACTTCCCTACAAATGCGGTATAGCCTTTGGTCTTTCCTGATTCGATCTCTGCGCTCTTTATTAAAGAGTAGCCACCGTTAACAGGAATGACACCAGCGACAACCACTACGGATCTGGTATCTCCTTCACCTACGGTAGCCAATTCCTGATGTCCCTTAACGAGAATAGAACCATCGCTCTGATACTCCATTTCAAAAGGATAGGCCTGAACAACAGCATTACCGCACCAACCGGCAACGTCGTATGTCTTACCTTGTTCTTTCGCTGTAATGATAACAGTATACTCATTTTGTTGTTCAGCGGTACTTCCAGTACCTTTTACCTTCCAGGTTCCGATATAACTATTGTAGTTAACTTCTTCCGGGGCACCTTTAGCCTGATTAACTGTAATCTCAGCCACTTTTTCACCCATTTTAAGGGTTACTTTAGCACTACGGGCTTCGCCAGTATTGGCT
>NZ_CALCLB010000003.1:0-11947 GCF_937966165.1 uncultured Odoribacter sp. | reverse complement strand
ATTTACGCATTTGAACATTTACACATTTGATTTTTATTTATAATTTTGCCGGAATTCAGGGGAGAGGGAAGGAGAGAATGGGTTGTAATATGAAGGTATATGTCCAAGGATAAATTATTATCTCCGAGTTTTTGTTATATTCTGGCAGCTAATTTCCTGCTTTTTTTTGCATTTTACTTACTCTTACCGGTATTACCTTTTTATCTGAAAGAAGAGTTTATGGCAGGGAAGTCTATGATTGGGTTTATCCTATCCTGTTATACGGTCGCTTGTTTGTGTATCCGTCCGTTTTCGGGCTATTTATTGGATACTTTTAGCCGGAAGCCCCTTTATCTGCTGGCTTACTTTGTATTTACTGTTATTTTTGGGGGATATATGCTGGCCGGAGCATTGGCTTTATTTTTAGCTTTACGGATTGTACATGGGTTTGCTTTCGGTATGGTTTCTGTTGCGGGGAATACTATTGTGATCGATATTTTACCTTCTTCACGCAGGGGGGAGGGGTTGGGATATTACGGTCTTGCCAATAATATTGCTATGAGTTTTGGACCGATGACGGGTTTATTTATGCATGGAACTTGTTCGTATGCGCTTATATTTAGTTGTTCGCTGATTTCCGGTAGCCTGGGATTCATTATGGCCAGCTTAGTCAGGACTCCTTACAAGCAACCCGTCAAGCGGGAACCGCTTTCACTCGACCGTTTTTTCTTAATAAAAGGCTTGCCGGCCGGGATTTCTCTCTTATTATTTTCAATTCCTTATGGAATGACAACCAGTTATGTCGCCATGTACGCAGAAGAAATTGGGATTCAATTCAGTTCAGGCCTTTATTTTACTTTTATGGCTGTCGGTCTGGCCGTATCTCGCATTTTTTCCGGTCGCCAAGTAGATAAGGGACGGATCACGCTTGTCATTTCGCTGGGGATGTATCTGGCTTGTGCCAGTTTTTTTGCTTTATCGGCTTGTGAAAAGTTGATGCATTGGAATCCGGCTTTTACCTCTTATTTGTTTTTGGGAATTGCTCTTTTTCAAGGAGTTGCTTTTGGAACCATGTTTCCGGCGTTTAACACCTTATTTGTAAATTTGGCTCCCAATAATCAGCGCGGGACAGCTACTTCTACTTATCTGACCAGCTGGGATGTAGGAATCGGAATCGGTTTGATGAGCGGCGGTGCGATTGCACAGGCTTTCAGAGGATTCAATCATGCCTATTTTTTCGGAGCTTGCCTGACGGTCATTTCTGCTTTATATTTTGTATGGAAGGTCGGTCCGCATTTTAACCGGAATAAATTGAGGTAAACGACTTCGGACAGAAACATAAAAATTGCTAAATCCTGATCTTTTCTTTTCTGTTCCCGTTTATATCTGAAATAACAGGTTAAAAAAACGATTATGAATAAAAATACGAAACCCTCAGATAAATTGACAGCAGAAGAAAGGAAAGAATTAAAGGATTCTGACTTCGGTATTCCCGAGACCCGGGAATTTCCGATGCCTGATGCTGCTCATGTCCGGGCTGCAGAGGCTTATTTCAGATATGCTCCGGAAGATAAAAAATCCGAATTGGCTCACCGGATTTTGCTGAAAGCTCGTAAATATGGGGTTCAGGTCCAGAGTCCGGTCATCTGTGAATGGGCTGGAAAATGGCAAAAACATTGATATTTTGACAATAAGAATAAATGGCTCCGGTAAAGGCAGATCGACTATTTAAGAATTGACAGGACGAAAAGCACCGGAAAATCTTTTTTAACCTGCAGGCTTGTCCATCCATGTCTGTTCAGCCGGGTGGTGTGCCAATCTGTACTTTCCTTTATTCCGGATTGTTACTTATTCTTTTTCTCATTCCTATATTCCTGATTGTGTGAGCTTTTGCATTTGTATACAAAAAATGATTTAATTTTCCGGAATCTGATTCCGGAAAATTAAAAAACATTACTATTTTTGATAAAATACAAATGTGTAAATATGCGGTTTCCTAAAAGAAAAATTCGGAAATTATAACATCCGGATGAAAAAGCGTATAAGGGGAAAATATTGTTGATCTGAAGAATTTTGCGTGTTATTGAATAGAGATATACTTTCATCGAACAACGAAGGTAAGGGACTTTAATCAGTAATTTTAAAGAATATAAATAAAGACAGTTAAATTATGAAACAAACGCTAACTTTTAATCTATCCACTATCGCTTCGACAGAAAGTAAAATAAAAATTGAGGCTTTCGATGAGAGTGTTGATGCTTTTGAGAAGAAAGAGTATTTGCATTCTTTTTATGCATTATTGGAGTATTTGAATCCGGATTTCAGAACAAAGTACGGAAATATACAGGGAACTGAATTTAATATTCCTCATGGTTCTATTGTGGTGAATTTGAAATTGACAGAGGATCGGTTGACAATAACAGCTCCATTTGTTGCTTTACCGGAAAAAGGCCGGATTCCGATACTTCGGCAGGTGGCGGGATTGAATTTCAATGATATGGATTTGGCAATGATTCGTTTGAAGGATGCCTGCTTGTATTTTGAATACAGTTGTCCTGTCGTGTTAATGAATCCTTATAAGATCTATTATGTATTGGAGGAAATTTGTCGTACGGGGGATAAATACGATGATGAATTTGAAACGAAATTCGGAGCCAAACGGATATATGAACCGAAGATAGAATCCTACGATACGCAGACGATAGATGAGATATACAAGGTTATACAACTGAGTTGCCGCGAATGCCTGGATGCTGTTAAATATTTTGAGCCCGGTCGAAAATTCGGTTATATCTGGAATATTCTGGATACCACTTTGCTGAAAATAATGTATTATGCTCATCCGCAGGGGCAGTTATTGAACGAATTGAACAAGGCGGTCGCAGACATGGACCGGGAGGATATTCCTTTACCGGACGTAACAGCCCGCGGAAAAGAAGCCGTTTTGCGCTTGCAATCCCTGACAAGAGAACAACTGTCAGGGGACCTGTATTATGTAGAGACTTTTGTTTCGGGTAAGCGTCGTTCAAACTTAAAAAACATACAGGAAAATTTCGAAAATACTTATGATAAAGCTTCTGCGGCTTTAGAGGACGGTGATTTTATGGGATGTTGTTTGATGATCACTTATAAATTTTACGAAATGTACTACTATAACAATGTACAGGACGATATAAATAATGTAGTGGTGAGGGCAATGCAGAAAGCTTCAGCTAAGCCTTTTGATGAGGCTGCCCCTATTTTACAAGAAGCTATGGAGGATATTATGGAAGGAAATCTGGAACCGGATGAGGAAGAATTAGGAGGGAGTCTGGATATGAGTGAGTACCTGAAAAATGTACAGGCTATGCAACAACAGATGATGCAGGCTATGCAGGGGGCGAATATGGGTAATTATATGCAGCAAGTGCAGTTATTACAGCAGCAATTGGCTAGCGGACAACTGAGTATGGAAGAATATACGCAAAAAGTGCAGCAACTGGCCGCTAATACTTTTGGAAAATAAGCAGGAATAATAAAAAATAATATACTATGGAACAGAATATATTTAATACAGTATATAAAATAAATCATGCCGGAGGGGCCGGCAGTTGTTTTTACATAAAGCCATACGACCTTTTTGTGACCAATTATCATGTTGTGGAAGGATTCCGTCAAGTTGCTCTTCAGGATAATGACAAAAACCGTTTTCTTGCTAAAGTCGTTTTAATAAATCCGGCTCTCGATTTGGCTCTGTTGAAAGCGGAAGGAGATTTTTCAGCCTTACCGGAAATCCGGTTGGCAGCTACAGAAGACGTGACTATCGGACAGCGGATTAAAGTGGCAGGTTATCCTTTCGGAATGCCTTTTGCCGTGACGGAGGGAACAGTATCCTCTCCCCGTCAGCTGGTTCAGGATAATTATTATATTCAGACCGATGCGGCAGTAAATCCGGGTAATAGCGGGGGACCTATGTTTAATGAAAATAATGAAGTCATTGCAATAACCGTCAGTAAAATGAGGGATGCTGACAATGTCGGTTTTGGTATACCCGTGGCTTCATTGCGGCAAATTCTGGAACAGACGGAAGGATTGGATACCACTATTTTTAATGTGCAATGCAGTAGTTGTGAAGAATTTATCACGGATGAAGAGGAGTATTGTCCTTCTTGTGGGGAAAAGTTGCCGGAAAATATTTTTAAAGAAAGGGGGCTTACCGATTTAGCTGTTTTTTGTGAGAAAGCTATTGAAGCAATGGGTATTAATCCTGTATTGGCGCGGGTCGGATATGAAAGTTGGGTATTTCATAAAGGAAGTTCTGAAATCAGGATGTTTGTTTATCAGCGTTCTTATTTATTCTGTACTTCTCCTATCAATGTATTGCCTAAGAAAAACCTGGAGCCTGTGTTGACTTATTTGCTGGGTGCGGAAGATATAAATCCTTATCAGTTAGGATTAGACGGTAACCAGATTTATCTTTCTTACCGGGTACATATTTCCGATGTTTTCTCTGATTATGCCGGAGAAATTCAGCGACAAATCACTCACATGGCTTTTAAAGCAGATGAGCTGGATAATTATTTGTCGGATACTTTTGGATGCGAATTTTCGGAATATGCTAAAAAAGATGCGGTATAAAGATTAAAACGAAAAAAAGAATTGAAAATGTTCGGATGTTCGGGTAAAAACATTCGGACATTTTTTATTTTAGATTTGGGAGGCCTTGATTATGGTCCATACAGAAATGGAAACAATTCATTCCAAAGCAGACAGCGTAGTTCTCATTATTTAACGCTATTTTTCTTTAGCAGTCAGAATGTTAAAAGAAGCATATCTTTTGGATGTCCGGATTTTTTATCGTAAATTATAGCGTTGCAACATGTGTGAAATAGGAATAACTGTTATTTCAAAATTCAAATCCTTAAAATGTATGTACCATGAAAACAAAAATTTTTAGTACGGGTGTTCTGACTTGTTTGGCAATCTGTCTGGCTTTTCCCATAAAAGCCGGTTTTTCCGGAGTTGCCATAAGTGGTATGGTGTATAGTAGTACACTGGGTCAGCCTTTGGAAAGAGTGTCTATAGAAGAAGCGGGGTATAAAAATGAACATTTTACCACTACGGATGAGAGGGGCTTTTTTAGTTTAAAAGTCTCCGGTTTACCTGCAACCTTGGATCTCCAGAAAAGGGATGAAGACGGTATGGGTGAAAAAAGGACTTGTAGAGTTGAGCACACAGAATCCATGATCGATTGGGATGCTCTTCCGACTCAGGAAAAGAGATAAGTATTTTGATCAGCAATGAAGTGCAGACCGGTTGCCATGGGACCGGTCTTTTTTTTAATTATTTTCCGACTGACAGTCTGGATTTAAAAACAGAGGATCGTTTAGGAGACCGTTTTTTTACCTTGGATCTTTTTGTATTCCTGTATACAATTTTCCGGAAGAGGAGAAGGTGGAAAAAAATCGGAGAGAGAGCAATTCAGAATTTTAGCAATTTCATTCAGGTGATTAAGACTATACTTCGTTCTGGTTTTAGGGTTTTCCACCAATCCTACAAAACTTTCTTCCAGGCCTATGCTTATAGATAAGGCCCGGGTTGTTATACAACACTCTTTTCTTCTTTTGCTCACGGCATCGATTACATAAGTTTCTATACTGGTTAACTTTTCATTCATAATCTCCAAAATTTTAGCATAAGTTTAAAATTTTTTTTGAAATAATTTTGTATAGTCATGAATATACTATATATTTGCATTGTTGGATTATGTAATCCAATTTTGATTTGTGGAATCCGGAAGACCTTTTCCGGCTATTCTTTCCTATCCGACTACACAATAAAGCAATATACACTTTTAATTGGGATTTTGTAATAAAAATGTACTTTATTTTAGTGCAAAATTGTAAAATTACATAAAAACAAGGGCGAAAGCCCCGGTTGGCCGCCTGGCAATCGTCCCTTGTCGTTAATTAACCTAATGTTTAACTAACAACTACAAAATTATGAGGAAACTTTTTAGAAAAAAAGTTTTGAGGTATAGAAAACCTCTGAAAGGTAAAATGAGGTATATTTTATACTTTAGTGTATTTTTTCTTGTGACAGGAATACCTTCTGTTTCCCGGGGGCAAGCTGCAGGGGAAACTTCCCGTCAGCAACAGACTGCTTTTCTGCTTCAGGGCAGGGTAACGGATGTAAAAGGACGTCCTTTGCCGGGAGTGACTCTTCGTTTCGAAGGAACTTCCCGCGGGGGAGCGTCTAACAATGAGGGGAATTTTACGCTTCGTGTTGCTGAAAAAGAGGGAATTTTGATTGTTTCCAGTGTCGGATACAAAACACAAAAGATTGCTTTTCAGGCGGATAAGTTTTTGAAAATCCGTTTGGAAGAAAGCGTATCAGAGTTGGAAGAAGTTCAGGTCATTGCTTATGGTACTCAGCATAAAAAAGAGGTTATTGCTTCCATTTCGACTGTAAAAGCAGAAGATATAAAAGGCATTCCTTCTCCTTCAGTTGCCAACCTGTTACAGGGGCGGGTGGCCGGTATGAATGTTATCAATTCTTCAGGTTCTCCCGGGGGAGGCGGAATTAATGTAACGATCCGGGGCTTTAACAGTTTGTCCATAGAAGCCGGAAGACGGTATAGTGATCCGCTTTGGGTGATTGACGGAATTCCGGTCCAATCCTTTACTTCTCCCATTACCGGGACAAACAGTCTGGCCGAAATAGACCCGAATGATATAGAGAGTGTAGAAGTATTGAAAGATGCGGCTGCGGGAGCAATTTACGGTTCCAGGGCTGCCAATGGTGTTATTCTGGTCACTACCAAAAAGGGAAATAAAAATCAGAGGGCCCGTTTTACGGCCAATGTTTCGCGGACCCTGATTTTTAATCCTAAACTTCCGGAATTAACCGGGGGGAATGCCGAGAGACGTTTTCGTATGGAGGCTTTGAAAAATTATCGGGCAGCCTATTATGATGAAGCGACCAATATATATAAATATCCGGATTCTTATATAGAAGCGTATAAGAATCGGGTACCTTATGATTTTTTTTGGAATGAAGGGAAGGGAGCTGCTCTTCCGTCTTATCAGGATAGTTTAAATCCGTTTTATAACAACAGTACGAATTTGTTTGATTATTATTTCCGGACAGCACAGGTGACTGATGCAAGTTTGCAAATCAGCGGAGGGGCGGAGAAAGTAGCTTATAATGTAGGGTTAGGGTATTATTCAGAAAAGGGGGTCTTGCGGAAAACCGGTTTTAACCGGATAAAACTGATGACCAATTTATATTTTCAGCCCTTGAAAAATATTGAAGCCAATCTCAGATTTTATTTATCGAGGACGGGCAGAAAGAATACTTCCCGTACACTCGATAATGAAGGGGGATACAGTGCGGTAGAATTGGAACAGATCCCTTCGGAAATTTTGGAAACTTCTACTGTTTTACCGGGACCGGGGAAGCCGGCTTTTGAAGAAGTCATCAGACGTTACGAAAAAACGTTGGAAAAAAACGAAACTTATCGTTTGCGTTCCAGCTTTGATCTTGCCTGCGAAATACTTCCCGGCTTAAAATTAAAGTCGTCTCTGGCTGTCGATTATTCCCAGCATCAATCCAACTATTTCAAACCTTCGGACCTGGACGAATATAATGAAACCTATTCTGCCGCCCAGTTGGCACGTTCGATGATGTTGCTCAATGAGAATATCCTGAGTTATAAGCAAGTTTTTAAAGAAAATCATTCGCTGGAAATTTTAGCAGGACTGGCTTTTCAGTCAGACGAAAATAATCTGATAAAGGGATGGGGAAAAAGGGCTCCCAGCAATCTGATCCATTACATTACCTGGCCGGGAAGTGTCTACGATACGGATAATAACCGGAATTTAAAAGATTTTATGAGCGGGAAAGAGAAAAGTACAATGGTCGGAGTCTTTGGGCGGATCAGTTATAATTACAAACAAAAATACCTGGCTTCGGTTACTGTGCGGCGGGATGCATCCAGTAAATTCGGTGAAAATAGCCGTTGGGGAACATTTCCTTCTTATGCTTTAGGATATGCTTTTTCCGAGGAGAAATTTATGCAGGGAATTAAGCATGTGCTGAATTATGGAAAAATCCGGGTAAGCTTTGGAAAAAGCGGACGTCAGTTTGAACAGCCGTACATTGCAGAAGGGATATTGGGACCGGATGAAGAGTTTATGGGGCGTCCAACGGTAGCTCCCGATTGGCAAAACGGATTGATCAACCGGAAATTGACCTGGGAAGAAACAAAACAGTGGGATGCCGGTTTAGACCTGGATTTTTTCAATTACAGATTCGGCATCGTAGTGGATTATTATCATCGTCTGACAGATAAACTGCTTTATTTAATGCCTCTTCCGGGGGATTATTCCGGTTTTTATAAGCAATGGGGAAATTATTTTGCGATTGCTAATTCCGGTTTGGAAATACAGCTCAAAGGAACTTTGATCCGGAAAGAGGATGTAGACTGGACGCTTACTTTCAATTTTGCCCGTAACTGGAATAGATTGAAAAAAAGCACATTAGGGAAAGATTTTCAAACAGCCCGGATCTATTATGACGGATTTCCCAACAATATTAATGTGATTGGGAAGCCCTTAAACGGAATTTTAGCTTATCGTACGGGAGGGATATATCAGGATAACAAGGAAGTTCCTGTTTATTACATAAACGGGAAAAGAAGGCCTTTAGGGACCGGAAATTCTTTTTATAGAGCCGGCGACCGTATTATGATAGATTACGATGGAAATGGGCGGATTGGTACGAATTTGCCTTTGGAAGAAGACCGGGTATATTGTGGTTCTCCTTTACCGGTCGCGCAGGGAGGAATTGTGAATACGCTGAATTGGAAAGGTTTCGATTTGAATATTCTTTTCAATTATGTTATTGGCCGGCATATCCTCAATGCCGGGAAGGGCGCTTCCCTGGGAACATATATGAGTGCCAGGGTGGAGGATATTACCCAACCGTTTTTAATCGATCTTTCAAAAGTTTCCTTTTGGCAGAATCCCGGGGATAAAGCCGATTATCCGGCTAACCGTTTGGAGACCGGACTTTTAAATTTCAGTACCTATCTGAGTAGCAATATCGAAAGAGTAAATTATCTCAAATTGAAGACTTTGACGTTAGGGTATACTTTGCCTGCTAAATGGAGGGAAAAATTGGGTTTCGGGGCCCGGATATTTGTCTCGGCGGAAAACCTGTTTACCATTACCAATTATTCCGGTCCGGACCCTGAAAGTGTAGATATCCTGACAGGAGTAGACCATTTGGGAAACTATCCTCTGGCAACTCGAGTGACTTTTGGTTTAACCCTTAATTTGTAATAAGGATGAAAAAGAGAATTATATTCAAAACTATCTTTTGTTTTTTAGGAATAGCTTTATCTGCTTGTGAAGAATTTCTAACGGAAGAGCCGGAAGGACAGGTGTCTTACAGTAATTATTGGAAAACGGAACAGGATGTGGAAAATGCTGTATACGGCATGCACTCGTATTTGCGTTACGCAATGACCGGCTCAGAGGTGTTGTACCGTGACCGGGGATTACCTTTTGATGAATTCAGTAGTGTATGGATTGATATTGAAAATAATGAGTTGGAAAAGAGATGGAGCAGAGACGATGCTTCTCTCTCGTGGTATAATTGTTATAAGGTTATTGCCTGTGCCAATATGATTATCGAAAATATCCGCCGGGCGGATTTACAGGAAGAAAGGTATAATTTTTATCTCGGGCAGGCATATACCGTCAGAGCCTGGGTATATTTTAATATTTGTCAGACCTGGGGAGATGCTCCGCTGATACTGGAAAGTGAGGACGTAGGAGAAAAAGCGAGAATTCCTTGGCCGGAAATTTTAAATGTTGTCATAGGCGATTTGAAAGAAGCTGTCCGCTTGCTTCCAACGGCGGATAAACTTGTCGACAGTGAAGGAAAAGCAATACAAAGTAAGCAAACGCCAAGTAAGGGAATGGCTTGGGCTATTCTGGCCCATGTTTATGCCTGGAAGGCTTCTTTGAATAAGGAACCGGAATTGTATGCCCAGGCTTTAAATGCAGCTAATGAAGTGATAAATAGCGGGGTTTATTCTCTGGTATCCGACCCGGAGGAAGTATGCACGACTGTCTTGTTGGGCAATAGCCGGGAAGGAATTTTTGAAATTGAATGCCGCAATACCGAATCCGACTTATTGTTGAGTGGACGTATTAATCAAATCTGCCAGACTTGGCCTTTGGAACGTTTAGCTACTCCTGCTAAAAAGAGAAATCTGAGGATAAACAATTCTACAGTAATGGCATTATATTCTGATCCCCGGGATAAAAGACGGGATTCCTACTTTTATAAACTGGATTCCATGGCCAATGTCAGTACATCGATCACCCAGGGAGCCGCTTATATTTACAAATGGAGGCATATCATTTTTTATGAAAGCGGATTTTTAACGGGTTATTCTAAAGGATATGAAGACAATATCATTCTGATTCGTCTGGGAGGACTTATGCTTTTAAGGGCGGAGATCAAAGCTCGTCTGGGAGATATACAGGGAGCTGTTGCCGATGTAAATCTTGTGCGGAGACGAGCGGGGGCCAGAGATTATTCTCCTGCAGAAGGGGACTTACTAAAATTTATTTATCAGGAAAGAGTACGGGAATTGTTTTTAGAAGGAATTTCAATACGTTATTTCGATATTGTGAGGAATGGTTTTTATAGGGAAGAATTGAGGGGAAAATTCCGGACACTGACAGACGAAGATGTCGCTAACGGAGCGCTTTTCCTTCCGGTGAGAAACAGTGCTTTTCTGAATAATACACTTATGAGGCAAACCACTTATTGGTTACAAAATGGTTTTGACAATTAACTTAAAAAAGCAATTATGAAAAAATATTTATTTTGGCTAGGGATTATTCTGGCTGTATATGCCTGTGAAAATGACAATTACCATGATACAGGTCTGGCAGATGGAAAACACGATTGCAGTATGTGGGACTATTTTGCGAAAGATCATGAAAATTGGGATTCTGTTGTCATAATGATTGAACGGGCCGGCTTGATTACTATTTTCGATGGTACTCATCCGCAATATAAAGAGATTACTTTTTTCGGGATAACAAATCTGTCTGTCATTGAATTTTTAGTGAATAAGTTAGATGAAAACCAGGAAATGGTGTACAAAGGTGTTCGGGACATACCCGAAGAAATGTGCAGGCGGATTTTGTTATCCCATATTGTCCCGAAGAAAATCAGGATGGAAGAAGTCGATTATGAAGTAAAGGGTACTTTAACGGGAGGTACTATTGTAAAAACCCTTTCCGGTTGTGATTTACGGGTATACCGGGCCAGAACCTCCTTTATGGGGGTACCGGATATCGGTGCGGAAGAATTGAAGATTCATGCCTTGGAGAGCGGGCAGCAGGCAAGTGTGGGTTCATCCAATATTGAAGTAACCAATGGAGTGGTACATGCTTTGGCTTATACTTATCAAATGACAGAACTTTAAAAGGAAGAACGATGAAAATTTTATTTAAATTAATGGGGATGCTGACCGGAATTATGGCGCTAATGGGTTGTGATCATACCCCTATCGGTTATTTGGATGTACGGAATGCAGTCTATCATCCGGATACAGTGTATTTTAAAGCGGTGCTGAATCCGGAGGACCCCGAAGATGCCCGGCGTATTCAATTTGAAATTCCCTGGCAAACTACTACCATTGAAGGGGTGGAAGGGACTTTACCTATTATTTACCAGATCCGGAGTATTGCCTGTAAACAGGGGCAGGAAGAAGCGGAACGGCAATTCCGGATGATTCGGAAAGGGGTAATAGAACTTCCCTGGAATCATACCGTTCCTCCAGGGGACTATATATTCAATTTACAACTTAGTAATGAAGGTCATTCTTGTGCGAAAGACTCTCTCATCACCATAGTAATATATTGATTACAGAAGATGAACGATACTAAAACGAAAGATAGGG
>NZ_CALCLB010000002.1:0-103443 GCF_937966165.1 uncultured Odoribacter sp. | reverse complement strand
AAACAATTTCATACCCTTTTCCAAATTTTAAACCATATTTTTATAACAAAATTTTATAACCAACTTAATTGACTCTGTTACAATCACTAATAAAAAAGATTTTAATAAAATCTTTTTTTATTTATCCTAAGAAATTACCAAAGCACCAGTAAAAGTACAAAACCTGAATAGGCAACAATATGAATGATTTTGAGACTTAGTTCCATCCCTTTGCCTCAATCTGTTCATAATCGCTCAAAGAGGTACAACCTTGAAAGCAACGCCCGTATTCTGTCGGAACAGTAAAAAGATCTGAATGGTCCGCCCGTTCATACAAATGAATTTTCACCCCTTCGTGAACTGTATAAGGTGATTCACCTGCAAGCGGCGCTTTTCCAAAAGTAAACTTGAAACCCGTTGCTTTCCTACAATCGTCGAATATCGATACAGGAATTGTAGTAAGCGCAGTACAGGTATAAAAGCATTGGCTGAAATCAACAGCTTCTGTACAATCTGCAAAGATTCCTTTCCCAATACTTTCGAGAGACGTACATTTCCAGAAAGTACGGAAAAAATCAGTGACTTTACTACAGGAAGCAAACAGATTTTCAGGTAGTGAAGTCAAAGAAGTACATTGACAAAATGTATTAGAAAATGATTCGACTTGACTACCCGAACTGAAAAGTCCTTCGGGAAGTGCCTCCAACGCACTACATTGTTCAAATGCATTCTCAAAAGTAACAATTGCACGGAAAGATTCCTGGGTATCAGCGGGAATTGAACGTAACTTCGTACAATGCCAAAAAGCGTTATACATGGATGTCAGCCCTGTAGTTCCCCACTGTTTCACGGCAGTAATATAATCGCGCGTGATAGCATCTCCACTATTAAATACAGGATTATTGGAATTTAACCGGGTTACGGTACCGGTTACAGATACTTCATAAATTCCTTCCTGTTCATAGACATGAGTAGGAGCGTTGACTGTCACCGTTTCGCTGTTGCCATCTCCCCAATCAACGATACAGTTTACGGCCGTCGTCCCATCCGTATAGACCGGCAATCCAGCCTTTGCCCCTGCCGGAACAGTCAGTTCAAATATCAAAGAACCAAGCGTCAGATTGGCTTCCTGCACCACTTCAACAGTTACTTCGGCAATATTTTTACCTACTCCTGTCGTCAGGACAAGGGCAGCCGTCAGCTTCTCCGGCAAAACATTCTTCGCAGCCGTTACAGTCAGGGCGCTCTCTGCTTTCTCTATATGCAGCCAACTGGCATTAGTCGTATATTCCCATATATCTGTCCCAGTAACGGTTATCTCTATTGTCTGCTCTCCCCCTTCGACCGGAAAATTTACCAGAACCGGCTCTGCTTTTAAAGTTACCTGCTCAGCACCATTTTGTATAATTACAACCGTATCGGCAACCTGCTCCCCCACTCGGGTCCCCACCAATTCAATACAACTTTTCAACTGACCCGTAGAAAAATTCTGAGGTGCTGTCACAGTAAAACCGCCTTCAAAAGATTCGGCTGTAAAATGCCGGTCATCCAAGTGAACTTCCCATTTTTCGCAATTGGTAATAATCTGAACTTCCTGAGATCCTCCTTCTGCTTCAAAAACAAGTGAAGACGGATCTGCCAAAAGTGAAGCCGGTTTGTCCACAGACGCTGACTCATCATTGGAACAAGCCCATAGCACAACAGCCGTACAAAGAATAAATATCAACTTTTTCATATTTTATCGTATTTTGTTTATATTATAATTTTCCCAATTTCCTCTGTCTTTTCTTTTATTCTCTTCCCAATCAATGAACTTTGATTTATAAAACCTTCTATAACCATTGGGGGTAACTGTTTGCTATTACAGCGTAGTCTTCAAGCAGGCTACATTCTTTAAACGCCGTTTTATATTCTATCGGAGCAGTAAATTGATTGGGATATTCCCCCCTTTCATAAAGATGCACCTTTTTATCTCCCACCAATGTATAAGGAGATTCTCCTTTCCAAACAGAGCATCCCCTGAAAATTCCATACCAGCGGGTTGCTTTCCGGCAAAAATCAAAAAGAGAAACCGGAACTGCACTTAAATTTTCGCAATCGGCAAATGCGAAATTGAACTTTTCAGCTTCTGTACACTGATCAAACAATCCTTCAGGTATACCGGTCAAAGAAGTACACCCCAGAAAGGTACTCTGGAAAATTTCAACACGTTTACACTGATCAAACAATCCTTCCGGAATTTCTTTAAGGACAATGTTACCTGCAAAACAATGCTGGAAAGTAAGGGCTTCTGTACAAGGTGCGAATAAATTTGCAGGAATTTGTTGTAAAGCCTCACAATATATAAAAGTATAACTAAAATCGGCAACCCGGCCACAACTAATAAAAAGTCCTTCCGGCACAATTTCGAGACCTTTACAATAACTAAAAATACTATTGATTTTTTCAATCGCTGTACACTCATCCAGCAAATGTGCCGGAATCTCTTTTAAAGAAACACATCCGGTAAAACATAAACTGAAATCGGTTGCCTGCGTACATCCGGCAAATAAATCAGCCGGAATTTCTTTCAGTGACGAACAACCATTAAAGGCATTCCGGAATGTAGTCACTTTTGCAAAGGCATTCTCCGAATTTGAAGCAAGTGTAAGAAGTGAAGTACAACCATTAAAAGCATATTCCATTTTTTCCAGTCCTGTTTCTCCCCATACCTCTACAGCCCTTAGCCGTGCCCGCTGATCTTCATCGAGCAGTATAGAGGAAAGGGCCGTAACCGTCCCTGCTATTTCGACCTGATAAGTACCCTGTACCTCATAAGTATGTGAAGGATAACCAACCGAAATCCCGTCGATCACCGCATCTATCTCCTCTCTCTGTCCATCCCCCCAATCCACCTTACATTTGACACGACCTTCAACAGGAAGCTTTACAGTAGCACCGGCCTTTTCTGCTTCATAACAAAGTACCATAGCCCCATTGTTCTGGGTTATGTTAAGAGTTGCCTGAGTATCTTCCGGCCCGCCTTCTGCACAAACGGTAAGAGTAGCACTCCGGCGCTGGCCCCCGAAATTATTCTCAGCAATCAAAAGCATTCTCCCTTCGTATTCTGATACAGTAAGCCATTCAGGCTCATTTTTAACATACCAGGCTGTTCCACCGGTTTCAACAGCTATTTCCACGGAACCTCCCCGTGTCGGCAACAAAATATCAGATTGCCCAAGTGTTACTTTGGGAATTTCAACCGGAGCAGGCTTTTCGTCATCACTACAATGCCATGTCATTACTAAAAACATAAAACAAAAAATAAGATGCCAAGTTTTCATTTTTTCACATATTTATTAAAGAATACAATTCCGAAAAAGATAAATAGTCCCTCCATACAGAAGGGATTGCTAAAATAGGAATAATCAGGCTGGGCAAAGAAAATACAGGGGGTGACAAATGGGGGACATTCGTTTTTAAAAAAGGGAAAAACAGTTTATGAAAATAAAGACAAAAGGATCAGTTGGATAAAAAAGGTTCAACAGCAGGAAATAAAAGAAAAAATTTGTTCCTTTATTCAAAAAATACGGACAACCTATCATTAAGTTACCGATTATATTTTATCAATTTTACAACATGAAGTGCCTTTGGTGTATTTTGCTTTTTTCCGGGTTTTATAGTTGTACCTCTATACTGCAAACCGATATACCGAACCGTTGGACGCCTAGCGGAACAGTTTTCGATTCGCTTATCGGGGAAATCTCACAAGCAGCGGAAGGGGAATATTACGAATCGTTGCTCAAACAAATGTATGTTTTCTGCGGACAAAGACCTGATTTACCCATGCTCCGTTGGCAAACGCAATATTGGGATGCCCGGCGCCAGGTATCGCGGGCAGAGCTGGGAAATGCCCAGCTTTTGTTGAAACAAGCGATTGCACAAATAAATCCGGACAAATACCCGTATGACAGAGCCCGTATCCTCGGATTACAAAGCCAGATACAGTTGATGAAAGGTGATTATCTGGAAAGCTATAAAGGTTACCGCAAAGTAAGCCTATTTTACGATCGTATCAGCGACACCCTTATGCTGGCAAATGCTTACGTCAATACAGGTATTATTATGCAAAACCTGGAGGACTGGAACCGGGCTCTCGACTATTTCGAACAAGCTGACAGTTGCTTTGATATAATGAATACTCCGACTTTCCGGCAGAAAAACCGGCTCAACCTTTCCAATGCACTTTACCGGCTTGGAGAAGAAAAACGGGCCGTAAATATATTGGAAGAATTACTTGCCGACCCGATATGCTGTGCTGATACTTCTTTTAAAATCAACGTTTTACTTTCGCTATTCAGTTATACAAACCGTCAGCAAAACGCCCGGGAAGCTTATCGCCTCGCAGAAATATACGGGAACAAAAAGCTTACAGCCAAAAGTGCAACCGCTTTAGCAGCCGGTTACCTACGCGGGGGAAAGGCACAACAAGCACTTCCCTTTTACCGGGAAGCCTTCGCTTACATTACGGATAATCAGGATTACGAATTTATACTCCCTGTTTTAGAAGGTACAACAAACACTTTTGCTGTCTTAAAAAACATTGACAGCGCATACTATTACCTACGGAATTATGAAGCTGCCCGCGATTCGCTATACGCAGCGAAAGGATTAGCCGAAGTCAGGCATATGGAGAGCCGGGCTGCTATAGAGCATTATGAATACCGGCTGGAACACCTTCGGGAAAAATCATTGTGGCATCGTCGCCTGATGCTTCTCTTTTTTCTTACCATAGCTTGCGTGGCAGCATTTATATGTTATATATTCTGGACACGCAGACATAAGGAAAAAATTCTGAAACAACTGCGTGAAGCCGAAAACAAAGAACTGAGTACAAGATTAGCACACGAATCCTTACGAACCGAACAATTCCGCCGCGAAATCGATACCCGCAACCGGGAGCTGGCAGAACAGGTATTAGCCATCAACACCCGGAACCGGATGTTAAATGAACTGAAACAACAACTCGATACCGAAAGGCGTGCCGGTAATATACCTCCCACTGTGGCAACCAAATTAAAACAGTACATTATGGGACATCATGTACCTGTCGAAGAAGAAGGCACATTCTTTCATGTACATTTCGAGGGAATTTATCCTGGTTTTTTCAGCCGTCTTCAAAAAGCACACCCTGATTTATCCGAACACGAAATGCGTTTTTGCGCTTATTTACGTATGGGAATGGATAATAAGATGATTGCCCGTATCCTCTTTGTACAACCGGACAGTATCAAAAAATTACGACACCGTATCCGCAAAAAAGTATCGCTTCCGCCAGACGACTCCCTTGAAAATTATCTACGGACAGTCTGAAACTTCCCCCTGAGAAGACCTGTTTCCCGGGAAGAATAAATAAAGGCTGCCAACGTCCATTGACAGCCTCCTTTTTCTTATTCTATATCAACTACTTAATTGCCGAACTGATCATAAAGGTCGCAGCCACAGCTACAATCGCATACAATTCCGGGAATACAGCTAAAATCAAAGTTTTACCAAACACATCATATCCGGATCCGATCCCTACAATACCATTGGCACATACCTGACCTTGACGGATGGCAGAGAATAAACAAACAAACCCCAACCCTAAGCCGACTCCAAATACGGCAGCAGCCTGCAACCAAGTAATTTCCGGGCTAAGCACTCCCTGTAAAAGGAAAAATCCCAAAAATCCATAAAGCCCCTGAGTTCCTGGTAAAGCACACAATACCATATAATTACCAAATGCTTCATCATTCTTTTTCAATGCACCTATCGTTGCGTTACCCCCAATCGTCACACCATACGCACTACCGATTCCGGATAAGCCGAGTATTAAACCCACCCCGATATAAGCTAAAATAATTGGTTCCATAATCTTTTAAATTTAAATTTAGATTGTTATTAATTAATTATCTCTTTTACTAGTATACTAAAGTCAATTTTCGGACCTTCTCCGGAAAGGCTCGTATTTCTTCCCTCCTCCTTCAAAACCGGCATTCTTATAAAACTCGACAAAAGTCAAACGCATCGGATGTACAAAAGACCCCAAACCCGCCATAAACAAATTCACACTATGTCCAAACAATAAAATAATGATCATCAGCAACTGTTTTACAACAGGTATATCCCCGCTCATGTTTATAGCTAAATCATTAAATACCAATCCGAGTACAGCGCTTGAAATACCTAAGGCAAATAAACGGATATAAGAAAGAGTATCTCCCAACAAACCTGTCGCCGTATTATAAGTGTCCCACAAACCTGCCCCAATATTGATCAGGACATTCCGTTTCAGATTATTGAATAAAAATATCAAAGAACCGGCCACGCCTGCAACCACATACATGGGTATTTTTACATCATATCCTTTCAGGGATAAACCATAACAAGCCCCCTCTCCCAGAATCAGGACTAACCAACCGATTGTAGATAAAGCCGCAGGGAAACCATACCGCCTCCACAAATTGGCCACTTTCAGGAACATACCGAAAATGATCTGTACGACTCCAATAATCAGGGCTAAATTGAACAACTGCTGGGAATCCAGCATCATAGCCCGCATTTTTACCACCCATGGTATCTGAACTTCTAACAATTGTATTCCAAAAAAAGTTCCCCCTACAATTCCCATAATCACCGTGGAAACTCCCAACCACTGGGCCAGTGAAAGAATCGGTTTAATCTTGGGTTTAGCCCAGATCTTATAGATAGAGATACCGATCAATAGCAACAGACCATAACCCGCATCCCCCAAACAAAATCCAAAAAACAATACAAAAAACGGGGCAAAAAACGGAGTTAAATCAATTTCCCGATAATTGGGCAAAGAATAAAGTTCTCCGATAAACTCAAACAGACGAGCAAATTTATTATTCTTCAATAAAATCGGAGGATTATCTGTATCTGCCGGTTCATCAAATTCATAATAAACTCCTTTATCCGACAACCAGTCAGCTGTATCTTCCTTAATTCCTGCAGGGACCCACCCTTCCAGCGCAATTACCTTATCTTCTACTAAAATCTCGGAAGCATCATCTATTTTTAATTCATCAGTATCCTCATATAAACCCGTCCGGTATGCCTTCAAATTTCCGATAGAACGAAGGGCAATCTGATTGATTTTATAATTAACCGATTCCTTTTCTTCCCTCAGCCGGTCTATGTGCTGCTGAATTTCTGCTGCACTTGCCTGAGGAAAAACGACTGCATCAGCTTCCGGTTGTACAGACTCTCCCTGAGGAGTTACCGTAACAAAATACTGTTGCCCTCTTGCCTGAGAAACGGGAAAGGCATTATACTGTTCTTCCCATTCCGGCATATATTTCCGGTCCGGAACAGTAAAGAAACGTAAATCCCATCCGGCATCCCGTAATCCCTCTATTTCTTCTCCCGGAAATTCTCCCCAGGGCTCATATACCTGACCGTCTTTTTCCAAACTGGCAATTTGAGTATCGATTTGCTCTAACCGTTTATATTGTTCTTCCAAAAAAGTCAGCAATTCCAACCCTTCCTTACCCGGATTTCCGGCAATTTCTTCAGGTGTCCTTTTTTCCAAACGCCTGATCATTTCCCCAATCCGTTTAATGATAAGCATCTTTTGCTTTAGTTTCTCATCCTCAGCCGACCGCTTTTTATTTTCATGGACATGAACCACTCCCTTTTCCCGAAGTTCCTCCAGGAATTGCCGATAATCCTTATAGAATATCAGCAGGGATAATTTTTCCATTGGTACTACCATTCTTTATCTCTTTAAGACACAAACTTCAGAGCCCGTTTTTTTACAAACGATCCCTTTCCGTCTGATCATGCATTACATTTCATTTTGTTCACCCTCTTTCCGGTTTTTCACGATTTTCTGTGCCGACTTAGAAAGATTTTCTTCGTCTTCCAAAAATCGTTTAATTTTCCGTATAGCCTCCTGAAATCCCGGGATTTGTACTTTTTCATACAAATTTACCTTCTGTGTTGTCTTTTTCCTTGCTTTATCCAGCAATTCCATTTTACGAACATAAAACTCCCGCTCCAAAGCAATATCCACCACTTGCTTTATGTGCTGGATACCATCCAATAGCCATCCAGGGGCATTGAACAAACTGAAGTCTTTCACTTCATATTCTACCTTATCCAAAACAGGAGTCCGAACCCCGGCAATCTTTTTTACCGACATATTGACATCCTTTACAGCCAATACGCCCGGTGTATATTCGTCGTAAAGCTGCAACATATTGTTGATGGCATCCAATGTCGACTCCAACTTCGAATCAAATTCATCTGCCACTTCTTTTGCTTTCTTCACCTCTGACCGCAATGCCGACTCTTTATTCTTAATTGTAGGAAGAGCCCGGACTCTCATTCTCAACTGTTTATCGAGGGTCTGTAAGGATGTCTTATTGTATTGAAACTTTATCATATTTTACATTTTTGATTTACGATCCCGGTAATGTCCTTTTTCTTTTTAAACGGCTGCCTCCTCTAACGGACAATCCCCTTTCTGCTTTTATACCGAAAATGGAAAACGGTTATACCGATACTAAAATCGTCAATCTTTGTAGTTCCCGAATTCATCCACAATTTCCTGCTTAATACCCAATTCAGCCTTGGTGAAATATTTCCGGAACAAAGTCCAGGCGGTATCCAACATCTGGGTAATGCTGACATTTACGTCTATAGCTAACAACTCGTTGGAATAATCCTTTGCAAATTCCAAAGTACGCCGGTCATAGTCAGTCAGATCAAATCCGTTTTCCAGTTTTGTACGGGCATTCGCAGCATCTGCATACAAACGGATTGCAGCATTCATCACCTGCGGATGATCTTTTCTGGTTTTCTTTCCTATCACCAATTGTTTCAAGCGGGACAGACTCCGGAACGGGTCTACAATAACTTTTCCGATTTCCGTATCTTTACGTAAAAACAATTGTCCTTCTGTAATATACCCGGTATTATCGGGAACGGCATTTGTAATATCTCCCCCTGAAAGCGTTGTTACAGCAATAATCGTTATTGATCCTCCGGCAGGAAACTGAACGGCCTTTTCGTAAATCTTCGCCAAATCCGAATACAGAGAACCGGGCATAGAGTCTTTAGAAGGGATCTGGTCCATACGGTTAGAAACAATACTCAACGCATCTGCATATAAAGTCATATCCGTCAGCAATACCAAGACTTTTTCATTCCGTTCCACAGCGAAATATTCTGCAGCTGTCAAAGCCATATCCGGTACTAACAGACGTTCCACAGGAGGGGCTTCTGTCGTATTGACAAAACTTACAATTCTGTCGAGCACCCCTGCATTATCGAATAAATTCTTAAAATACAGGTAATCGTCATTTGTCAACCCCATTCCGCCCAAAATAATCCGGTCGGTTTGTGCCCGCAAAGCCACATTGGCCATCACCTGGTTATAAGGTTGGTCCGGATCGGCAAAAAACGGAATTTTCTGACCGGAAACCAAGGTATTATTTAAGTCGATACCGGCAATACCCGTAGCAATCAATTCGGAAGGCTGCTTACGTCTTACCGGATTTACAGAAGGTCCTCCGATTTCCCGTTCTTCTCCGTCAATAGCAGGACCTCCGTCTATCGGGTCTCCGAAAGCATTGAAAAAACGTCCGCAGAGATCCTCTCCAACTTTCAATGTCGGGGCTTTTCCCAGAAAAGTCACTTCTGCATCTGTCGGAATCCCCTCAGTACCGGAAAATACCTGCAGGGTTATATCTTCTCCCCAGATTTTCACGACCTGAGCCAACCGTCCATTCACGATCGCCAGTTCATCGTTTCCGACTCCCTGAGCTTTCAGCGAACAAGTTGCTTTCGTGATCTGAGTGATCTTTGTATAAACTTTTTGAAAAGCTGTTGTCATAGTATTTAATTTGAAAATTTAAAAATTGTCCATGTTATCCATTTTCAATTCCTAAATCATTAAAATTCTCATTTCTTTCTCTCTTTGATGATATCCAGTACTTCGGCTTCGTATTTTTTAAACGATTCAGATTGAAACTCGGAATAATTCATCTGTTTAAATCCATTAATCAAACGTTTAAAGTAAGGATTTACTTCTTCAAAAGATTCAAAATTGAAATCCGAACGTGTCACATCCAGCACCATATGCAGCATATATTGCTGGCGCTCCATAGAAGTTGAACCATCGATATTATCAAAAGCATCCTGCTGCAAGATCACAAAGTCGATTAATTCTGATTTCCAGAAAATCACATGATAATCCAAAGGTACGCCATCGTCTCCCAAAATATCAATCTGTTCAGCAGTTTCACGGCCTCTCACCAACATATTACGGGCCTCATTTACATCACTGATCCAGTCCCCTGAAATATTTTTCTTCGCATATTCGATAAATTCGGGATATTCCAAATATTTTGAATAGGATTCGAGGGTATCAATTGCAGGATAACGTTTTGAATCGGCCCGATTCTGAGAAAGGGCGTAAAAACAACGAGCCACTTTTTTAGTAGATTCTGTTACCGGTTCTTTCAGGTTACCTCCAGCAGGAGATACCGTCCCGATAAAAGTAACAGAACCCGTTTTTCCATTTTTCAGATACACCATTCCGGCACGGGAATAGAAATTGGAAATAATAGCCGACAAGTCCATCGGGAACGCATCCGGTCCGGGTAGTTCTTCCATACGGTTGGACATTTCCCGCAATGCCTGAGCCCAGCGGGAAGTAGAGTCGGCCAATAACAACACCTTCATCCCCATCGTCCGGTAATATTCCCCAATCGTCATGGCCGTATATACGGAAGCTTCACGGGCCGCAACCGGCATATTGGAAGTATTGGCAATAATTGTCGTCCGCTCATATAATTTACGTCCGGAACGCGGGTCTTCCAGTTCCGGGAACTCGGTAAAAATTTCGACCACCTCATTAGCACGTTCACCGCAAGCAGCCATAATAATTACATCTGCATCTGCAAAACGGGCCAATGCATGCTGTAACACGGTTTTTCCGGTACCGAACGGACCGGGGATAAAACCGGTTCCGCCTTCCAGCATCGGATTCATCGTATCGATCACCCGTACTCCGGTCTCCATCTGCCGTGAAGGACGGGGCTTATCCATATAAGCCCGGATAGCCACTTTCACAGGCCATTTCTGGGTCATAGTAATATTGTATTCCTGCCCTGCACTATCTTTCAGCACGGCAATCGTATCTTTTATAGTATATTCTCCCTCCGGAGCTACTGAGACGACTGTATACTCCCCTCCCATTTTAAAAGGAACCATAATCTTATGATCCAGCCAATTCTCCTTCACATTCCCTAGCCAATCGGCCGCACTTACCAGATCTCCAGGCTGGGCAAGCGGAGTAAAACTCCATTTTTTATCGTCTTCCAACGGATTCGTATATTCCCCTCGTTTCAAGAAAACTCCTGTCATCTTGTCGAGGTCATTTTGCAAACCGTCGAAATTCTTCGACAGCAAACCAGGACCCAATGTCACTTCCAGCATGTGGTTTTCAAACTCAACCGGCATACCGGGTTTTAAGCCACGGGTACTTTCAAATACCTGTACATAAGCTATATCCCCCACAACCTTTATCACCTCTGCCATCAAACGCTCTTCACCCAGTTGAATAAAACAAATTTCATTCTGGGATACAGGGCCTTCGACCTTTACCAAAACCAGGTTAGAGATTATACTATGAACTTTTCCTTGCGTTTTATTCATTTTATAATTGTAAATTTTAGATTTTAATCACTTTCCGATTATAAATTGTTCGTCAAATTCAAAACTTTTCCGGAATTTCTCTACCAGTTCCATAAAAACTTTCCGTCCGGATTCCGAACTCATCCGGCTCCATCTCTGTACGATCATCAGTTTCAACATAAAACTGATTACCTTTTCAATGGAAAAATATTCAAAAATTACAGCCTCGTCCAGGAAATCCCAAATCAGCAAGTCTAACCCTCTCTCCCGTTCCACCAAATGATCGTTCTCCAAAAGAGAAATGACCTTTTCCACATAAGGATAGTCCATCGATAATCCAAAATCCTTGGAATTAGAGGTACGAAGGGCAACTGCAAATTCATTTTCCCCTATGACTTCCTTACTGATATCCCGGCCGTACTTCCTGCTATTATAAGCTGCAATCAGGTTTCTCATATTCATGGAAAATTCAGCATATTCCCGGACCAGCTTATTCTCAGAATGCATCATATAATCATAATACATCCAACTTAAAACATTTTCAGGAACGACATCGTACTTCAAATGCTCTTCCTTAAAATCTGCAATAAATTCCCGTAAATAAAGAGGTAAGGCAGCAGAAGGCTCCTGTACTTCTTCTTCCAGTTGTTTTAAGGGATATACAGTCTGTAAGGCCGGATCCGGTTCCTGCTTATTCAATAAACGCAAAACCTGCGCATTATCATTCGGGAGGAAAAATAAATCCAATAGTTCAGCATCCTTGCCCGAGATATACTCTTTTGCTTCATCCCGGAATTCCTGAACCGTCAAGGGCAATTTCCGTTCATCCCACGAAATCTCCGGCAAACTGGCGACTAAAGTATAATAATCTTTTTCAAATGCCATATTTTCAGTTTTTGACTTTAGATACGGAAACATTCCCAATATAAATGGAATACTCCATTCCTATCCGAATGTCAACCAACAGTTTGTTTATTTGTATAATAAACTCTTTGTAAAACTCCTCATATACTGATTGAAGAAAGCTTCAAAAAGTTCCTCTGAAAAAGCAATTTGATAACTCCCGTCCTGCGGGCGGATCAGGAAACCTTCTTTCATATTCCCGACTTTTACTTCCAGGCCTTTATCCAACAAATCTTTATATTTCTTCGCCACAAAAGATTCAAACTGGGCTTTTTCATCAGGAGAAAGGACAATATCCAAATTTAAATTTCCTGAAGTAACATCCCATTTCTTTACAATAGAAATTAATAAGTCCTGAACAAAAGCTTTGTCTTCAAATCCTGTCTCAGCCATTTCCCCGGCTACCTCATCGGAAATCAGATGTGTAATGGATTGTTTTAAAGCTGTCAATGCCTGACGTGCACTCAAAGCCATTTCTGACTCTGCTTTTTTCTTCAGATTATCCACCTCTTGTGTACCTCCGGCGATCAGATCCTTTGCCTTTGCTTCAGCATCCGCAATGATTTTTCCAGCCTGTTCGTTTGCTTTATTGATGATTTCATCAGCTTCCTTCCTGGCCTTCTCTACCCCTTCATCATACAGCTTTTTTGTTAAAACCTCTAACTTATTTTCCATATTTGAATATTGTTTTGAATTATTCTTATAATCTCAATTCTTTTTTCTTCTCCAATTACTTGAAATACACCCGTTAAATTCTCTGCCCTTCTCTATAATTTGAAGCCTCCAAATTAATATTTTTAGATTTAATAACAAATAAATCTCCCGAATTAAAACGTTTTAAATCGCTTCACCTGCTCTTCCTTTCTCTATCCGGAAACGTATTTTCCCTTTACGAAGAAACATATTTCTTTGTTTTAGCCGATTAATTTCTTTTAATTTGCGTTAATAACTTCAATTTTTCAAAGGAATGCTCGATCATAAATATAAGGTATTTTATCATTTGGCCAAAAATCCCAATACGACAAAAGTAGCCGAAGAACTATTACTCACCCAACCGGCTATTTCTAAAAACATAAAAGAATTGGAAAAAGAACTAGGCATCACTTTATTCCTTCGGGAAAAAGGCCGGATGCAACTGACGGAAGCCGGGAAATATTTATTTGAAAAAACTGAATTTCTCATACAAAGAGAACGGGAAATCGACTATGAAATGGGAAAAATGCGCGCATCTATTAAAGGGACCCTTTGTCTCGGAGCAAGTACGACCCTCTCCCAATACGTATTACCAGAAGTATTGGCCCGGTTTACAACCCAATCTCCCCAGATCAATATTTGTCTGACAAGCGGAAATACAGACCAAATTGAACACGAGATTCTCGCCGGGAATATCCAGTTAGCTTTCATTGAAGGAACTCCTTCTCAGCCCGACATTCACTATATACCTTATATCCGCGACGAAATCGTGTTGGTTACAGCCCAGAATACTCCCGTCGAAGAGAATATATCTCCGGAAAAATTTATTCAGCTTCCTTTTGTTTTCCGGGAAAAAGGTTCGGGTACTTACCATATCATCCGAAAACAATTAAAGGAAGCCGGCATTCATATTAATTTACTCAACAGCCGTTTAATATTGGGGTCAACCGAAGGGATCAAACATTATCTTCTGCATTCCGACTGTTTCGCCCTGCTTTCCATATACAGTGTACGCGAAGAATTATCCGCCGGCAAACTAAAATTGATAGAAATGAACGATCTCTCCATTCACCGTATGTTTTATATCATTCACCGTCAAGGTGAACCTGACCCGTATGCCCGCCAGTTTATGGAATTTACTTTAAAACAAAAAATATAAACTGTTTAAATATTCAACTGTTTTAGGTGGATGATCAGAAAAATAAATGGGGAGAGACATATTTGACCAGTAAATATCCCCCGCTCAACAACCAGGCATATAAAATCAAAGCCAATACAAACGGTTTTATTCCTGCCTTTTTGAATTTCTCGAAGTTAGTTTCTGCACCCAAGGCTGTCATAGCCATAGTCAATAAAAAAGTATCCAGATTATTGATAAATCCGATTGCCGGCTGAGGCAACAAATCAAAAGAATTAAAACCGATTACACCTAAAAATCCGATAGCAAACCAGGGTACAGCAATTTTCTGTCCCCCTCTCTGTCCCCCTTCTTTCCGGTTTGCCCGCATTCTGGCTTTGGCTCTGGCCCTGGCCCTGGCAATGACATAGCTGATAATCAACAAGGCCGGGACCAACATAATGACACGAATCATTTTGACAATAATGGCTACATCTGAAGTTTCTTTTCCAATCGCATTCCCGGCCCCCACAACGTGAGCGACCTCATGTAAAGTCGATCCGGTATAAAGTCCCATTTGCTCCGGAGTAAGCTGAAAAATACCATTTCTATAAAGAACCGGATATAAAAACATAGAAAGGGTACCGAATATCACCACAGTAGAGACGGCAACAGCCGTTTTATAAGGTTTACTTTTAATAGTAGCTTCCGCCCCCAGAATCGCGGCAGCTCCACAGATCCCACTCCCTACAGAAGTCAAAAGAGCTACGCTTTTATCCATCTTCAATAATTTTCCGACAAAAACTCCTCCTGTAATCGTAACCGTCACAATAATAGCATCTATAATGATAGCCGGTAAACCGACATCCACAATATTCTGAAAAGTCAAACGGAAACCATACAGAATAATTCCCAGCCGTAATATTTGCTTAGAACTGAACAGGATTCCAGGTACCCAGGCTGCCGGCAAACGATTTCTCAAACTATTGGCATATAACATACCCAGGATAATACCTATAATCAACGGACTAAAGGATAACTTTTTAAAAAAAGGAAAATCTCCGATATAAAACGCCGCACAAGAAAATAAGGCGATCAGCAGTATTCCATGAAGCATATTGCCCCTTTTTTCACTTAATCTCATTTCAGGTTGTATTAAATTTAGATGGATTAAAAACAATGCAAAAGAATCACATTTTATCGAGATATCCGGCATCAAAATAGTTATCGGGAATAACTTTTAGTTATCGCTCCGGAAACCTCCCTTCAACGGATTTTGTCAATGGCTTTTTTACCTATCGTTTTTTTGTTTGCTCCAAAACAATTATCTTCGCACACGAAAAATCCGGAACTATGAATATAATTTTATTACTGACGACCGCCGTTACCTCTCCGGCAACTGAAGCGAATCTCAGTTTATGGAGTCTGATTATTAAGGGAGGCTGGTTAATGATTCCTATTTTCCTCCTCTCCCTTGCAGGGATTTATATTATCTGTGAGAGGTTTTCAGTCCTTCGTAAATTAACCAAAACGCCACAAGAATTTACGGAGAGGATCGTCCGGTACATGGAAACGGGTAATTCTGCTGCAGCTTTACAAGAATGTAAAGCCGAAGACAGTCCTTTAGCCCGTATCTTACAAAAGGGAATCCGTTATTCCCATATTCCTGTTTCAGAACTTCGCAGCAGTATGGAAAATGCGGCTAGTAGCGAAATTGCCCTGCTGGAAAAAGGATTATCCCTATTAGCTACGGTAGCCGGTATCGCACCCATGATCGGTTTTTTAGGAACAGTCGTGGGCATGGTCCAGGCTTTCTATGATATGTCTTTAGCGGGAAATAATATTAATATCACTTTGTTATCCAGAGGGATTTATACAGCAATGATTACTACCGTTGCAGGTCTGATCGTCGGAATTATCGCCTATTTCGGTTATAATATCTTAGTTGCACGGATAGAAAAGACAACTGACGAATGGGAAAATTCGATCTCGGCATTCCTTGATTCTTTATATGCTTTAAAAAAGTAAAAAGCAAAGAAACGTTATGACCATTAAGAGAAAAAGCAAAATAAACCCTCATTTCAATATGTCATCTATGACTGACATTGTATTTCTCTTGCTAATTTTTTTCCTTGTCACCTCCACTTTAGTAAATCCGAATGCCTTAAAACTCTTATTACCCAAAAGCACTAACCAACTTTCCAACAGGCAAACTGTCACGGTGTCCATCGATAAAAACCTGGTTTATTATTTTAATGCCAAAGTCACGCCTTTTTCTATGCTGGAAAGTAAAATCGTCAATGAATTAAAAAATTCGGAGGATCCTTGTATTCAGATTCAGGCGGAAAAATCAGTCCCCATTGAACATGTGGTCCGTATCATGAATATTGCCAAGACCCACGGCTATAAATCCATTTTGGCTACAGATCCGGAATAAAATCTTAACAACCATTCATTTCGCTTTTTATCTCTTTTATTCACAGACCTTTTGTTTTTTTTCCTCATCAAGCGTAAAAAAATAAGTGCAACCATTTAAAATAGTTGACGTATACTTCCATATTATTAAAAATGATTTATAAAAAATCTAGCACACAGATTGATAATAAAAGAATGTTAAACTAAAAACAAACTAAGTATGAGACGTTTACTATTTTTACTACTAACCGGATTGTTTGCTCAGTTATTGGTATCCTGCTATCCTGAAGGAGCTGACAAAACGGTAGATTACGACGTTGCTATGACAACTTACGACCGGGACAAAGATGCAAGCTTTTTTGCCAGTCTCACCACCTATTCGATGCCGGATACTATTGTTTATTTCGTAAGTAAAAACGACGAGATTAATGGGGGGCATCAATTCGACCAAGCTATTCTCAAATTGGTTGAATCGGAATTTCAAGCTTTAGGATACCAGAGAATTCAAGGTTCTGAAACGGATAAACCCGACTTTATCGTTACTGTTTCTGCTTTTTCAAATGTAAATTACTACTTCGTATACAATAACTGGTATAACTATTGGGGTTGGTATCCAGGTTGGGACTGGTACGGCTGGGGGTATTACCCGGGTTGGAATTGGCCAAGTTTCGGCCCTTATTACCCATGGGGCTCTATAAATCTGTATTCTTACCGTTCCGGCTCTATTGTAATCGATATGCTTGATCCGTCAAACGTTACGGAATCCAGTAATAAAATACCCGTATTGTGGAGCGGTATCGCAGATGGTATCATTGCAGGTTCCACTGATTATATCCTTCAACGAGCTGAAACACAAATCAGACAATGTTTCGTTCAGTCACCTTACTTAGGCAAATAATAGGATTTTTAAGCAGAAAGTTTATTACGATCCTATAAAATTATCAACTGACATTCATTATTTAAGATATAAAAACGATTGAGTATGAAAAAAATATTAGTAATCGCAATCCTGTTGTTTGGGCTGAGTCCACTATTAAAAGCTCAGATGCTTAATCTCAACTACCAGATAAGCGTACCCCTCGGCGATATCAAAGATTTTACAAACAAAGGTAGTTTCAGAGGCGCAGACCTCGAATATCATCAGTTCCTAGGAGACTATTTTTCAATCGGCGGAGCTATCGGCTGGAACGTATTTTATCACAACCTGGACCATCACACTAATAATTTCCGCTTTCAGGGCAACGATAATATCTATACCATAACAGGCAATCAATACCGGTATATCAACACCGTCCCCCTGATGGCTATCGGACGTTATTATTTTACAGACAACACGACTTCTGTCCGTCCGTTTGTCGGCCTAGGCATAGGTACACGCTGGACAGAAAAGCGCCTGGAAGTAGGACAATATTCTTCTACCATTTCCAGATGGCAATTCAGTTTTGCACCCGAAATCGGTATGTATGTCCCGCTCAGCGACCAGATTGCATTGAATTTCGGAGCACGTTACAGTTACGGTACGCGAGCTGCCCACGGCAGAGTACCTGAATTCCAGAGTTTTGCTTTCAGTATCGGTCTTATCCTCTTGGGAGCTCAATAAAATGTTTAAAATTCCGGCAGATCCGCCGGAATTTTTTTATCCTTCTTTTTTAAAAATTCATTTTAAACTAGCATATTTGCATATTAAAGAAAATTAATATGCATAAACTATTTTTATTATCTATTCTCTTTCTGCTCAGTGCCTGTCAAACGACACCCCCTCCTGCACCTGTTTTTCCTCTGCCCACCTCCAACCAAATCGAATGGCAGAAACTGGAAACATACGCTTTTATACATTTCGGACTAAATACATTTAATGATCTGGAGTGGGGATATGGCAACACGCCTGCCTCTACTTTTAATCCCACAGACCTGGATTGTGACCAATGGGCTCGCATTATAAAAGCCGCGGGATTAAAGGGAATTATGCTGACCGCAAAACACCACGACGGATTTTGCCTCTGGCCTTCCCAATACACAGATTATAGTGTTAAAAATTCTCCCTGGAAACAAGGGAAAGGAGATATCGTAAAAGAATTATCAGACGCCTGCCGGAAATACGGCTTAAAATTCGGCATTTACCTTTCTCCCTGGGACCGTCATCATGCCGATTACAGCTATGCTTCCTATGTAGACTATTTTCACAATCAAATGCAGGAACTGCTTAGCAATTACGGGGAAATTTTCGAGTATTGGTTTGACGGGGCCAATGGAGGAGACGGCTGGTACGGTGGCAGTTGCGAAAAACGGAATATAGATGCCCTTACCTATTATCAATACGAAAAAGCCCGTCAGACGATTCAACAGCTGCAACCACAAGCTGTCATATACGGCGGAACCTGTCCTGATATCCGTTGGATAGGAAATGAAGACGGCTGGGCCGGAGAAACCAATTGGAGCCTGTATAATCTGGAGGCTCAGAAATTTTTTTCAGAATTAACATACGGCATGCCGGAAGCGGAACAGTGGATTCCCGGCGAATGCGACGTCTCCATCCGTCCCGGTTGGTTCTACCACCCCCGGGAAGATCACCAGGTAAAAACCCTTGCACATCTTGTAGACCTTTATTACTGCAGTGTCGGCCGGAATGCCAACTTCTTATTAAACTTTCCGGTCGGAAGAGACGGGAAAATACATCCCCTCGACTCCGCACGGGCTATAGAATGGAGAAAAACGATAACAGCAGAACTGAATCAAAATTTACTGAAACACGCTAAAGCTGAAGCACAAAACACAAGAGGGAATTCCCGGGAATATGCTCCTTCCCATACAACAGACGGGAATTGGGATACCTATTGGGCAACTGACGACAGTGTCAGCCAGGCTCTGTTAACGCTTTCCTTTCCCGGAAAACAATCTTTTAACCGGCTGCTTTTACAGGAATACATTCCCCTGGGGCAGCGGGTGATTGCCTTCCAAACGGAATATTTCCGCGAAGGCCAATGGCATCCGCTGGAAACAACCGATTCGATGACGACCATTGGTTATAAGCGAATTTTACGGTGTAAAACCACAGAAGCAGAAAAAATCCGGATACACTTTACCCGCTCCCGCGGCCCGCTATGCATTAACAATATCGAAGCTTATCTGGCCCCACCCCTGCTTACGGAACCGGTTATATCCCGTCGGGCTGACAATACTGTACTCATACAGAACGGAGACCCGGAAACCCAAATCTATTATACAACGGATCTTTCTACTCCTACCTCCTCATCCGCGCTCTACGATCCGGCACATCCTTTTAAATTGAATCGCAAAGGGACGGTAAAGGCCATCGCCTATTCCTCCCAAAACGGTTTGCAAAGTCCCCTGTCAAGCCGTCGTTTCGACATTCCCCGGAATGGATTCCAGTTGATCAATGAGCGCCAATTAGCCGGGAAGGACAAAGCCCTCATACCCGAATTATTGCAAAACAGCCAGCTTATGTTTGACGGAAATGATTATACCGCTTTTTATTTACCAGCTAAAGCGAAGCAAGAGATCCTCATCGACCTTGGCAAAACATACCGGCTTAACGGTTTCACCTATACTCCCGATCAGAGGAGAGGAGGAAGGGGAGTTATCACCCATTACGAATTCTATGTAGGCAACCGGTTAGTATCCTCCGGCGAATTTTCCAATATCGAGCACCACCCGATTGAACAGCATATCGCTTTTCCTCCCGTAAAAGGACAACATATCCGTTTCGTCGCCTGTCAGGTTCAGGGAAATCAAAGAGCCGGTATAGGTGAATTTTCGGTGCAAACAGCAGACTAATTAAAAAGTCATCTGAAAAATAAATCAGATGACCCATGCCGGAGCACGGAAGGAGGGGCTCGAACCCCCGACAGCCGGTTTTGGAGACCGGTACTCTACCAACTGAGCTACTTCCGTATTTCGCGGTGCAAAGGAAAGAAAACTTTCTTAATTATGCAATTTTAATTGAGGTTTATATGTGCAAATGTTTAAATGTGCAAGTGTGTTTATCCGAATGCAAAAGGGAGAAAGAAGGTATTATATTCTTTATGTTTAGCTGATATTCCACCGATTAATGAACTTTTGATTCTGACGGAATTCTTCCGTCAGGGACTTTCGTCCGGTAACTCCCCCACAGGAGAAGGATTCGCCCGAAGATTAAAAAAATCCAGACGTCCACACGAACAAGTAAGACCTTTCCTGAATTCGCTTTCCCGCTGAAAACTATCAGCTATCGGATTCAGACGCAGGACCGGAAAAATATGTTGCCGGCAAATCCCGTAAATTATACCGGGATGCCATGGTTTCTCCATAGGCTCCGGCCGAATGAATGACAAACAGATCTCCCCTCGAAGTCCCGTTTAAAGTCACATCTTTTCCAAAACAATCTGCTGACTCACAGATCGGTCCCACTACATCGTATTTTTCTTCCGGTTTGTTTGAACTGATGTTTTCAATTTTGTGAAATGCCTGATAAAGGGCCGGCCTCAGCAAGTCGTTCATACCAGCATCCAAAATGACAAATTTTTTATTCCTTCCCTCTTTTACATACAATACCTTGGAAACCATATCCCCACAATGAGCAACAATTGAACGTCCCAACTCAAAATGTACCTGCTGATAAGGACTGGCCTCAAAAAAACGGGCAAAAGTGGCAAAATAATTTTCAAAATCAGCAATCGGTTCCCTATAGGGATGATCATAATCTATTCCCAAACCTCCTCCAAAATTGATATGCGGAAAAACGATTCCCCTATTCTTCAATTTTTGCTGTATCTCATTCACTTTTAAACAAAGACTTCTGAAAACACTCATGTCTGTAATCTGAGAACCGATATGAAAATGCAGTCCAATCAGTTCGATATTCGGTAATCTCAGGCTCTCTTCAATGACCTGTTCCAAATCGTACAGATAAATACCGAATTTGTTTTCTTCTATACCCGTGGTAATATAATGATGTGTACGAGCGTTTATATTGGGGTTTACACGTAAAGCGATCCTGGCTTTTTTACCAGAAGCGGCAGCGATTTCGTCAATCACCTGTATTTCCGGCAACGATTCGCTGTTAAAGCAAAAAATATCCGCATTTAAAGCCGTTTTTATCTCCTGATCATTTTTACCAACACCGGCATAAACAATCCTGTCCGGTGTAAATCCGCATTCAACAGCCCGCTCCACTTCATTCCCACTCACACAATCCGCACCCAATCCGGCCCTGCTGATCAATTTCAGTAAAACCGGATTGGCATTTGCTTTTACTGCATAATGTACCTGAAATCCCGGATACTTTACCAGCTCAGCCTTTACTTTCCCGATTGTTTTCCGGAGTAATTCAATATTATAATAATAGCAAGGAGTATGTAAATTTGTCAAGTGTGTTATCTCTTTCATGATCGTAAATTCAAAACATTCTTTAAGATTCTCTATCCAACAACCGGTAACTCAGTTCCTTCAAAGCTTTTTGCTTGTCTTCCTGCTTGACAAGCAACGAAATATTATGCTCACTTCCTCCATAAGAAATCATGCGTAAAGGAACATCCGTCAATGCATTCAACACCTTAGCCCCAAGTCCTGTTTTACCTGCAGCAAATGCTCCGACGATACAAATAATGGAAAGATTTGAATCCACTTCTATTGTTCCGAATTTTTCCAAATCCTTCAAAATATTCTCTAAATGATCCGTACAATCAATTGTCAACGAAACCGCCACCTCCGACGTCGCAATCATATCAATCGGAGTTTTCCAGGCTTCAAATACTTCAAATACTTTTCTTAAAAATCCATAGGCTAAAAGCATATTGGTCGACTTGACGTTGATAGCCGTAATTCCATCCTTCGCAGCCACCGCCTTTACATTTTTAACAGGACTTTCCTTAGCAATTAAAGTGCCTTCATCCTCAGGGCGAAGTGTATTTTTTAACCGTACCGGAATATTTTCTTTCTTTGCCGGCTGTATACTGGAAGGATGAAGAATTTTTGCACCGAAATAAGCCAATTCCGCAGCTTCGTCAAAAGACAAATGCCGGAGGGCACGGGTTTTGTCCACAAAACGAGGGTCATTGTTGTGTACTCCGTCTATATCTGTCCAAATCTGAATTTCTTCTACTCTCAACGCAGCTCCTATCAAAGCTGCGGAATAATCACTTCCCCCCCGTTTTAAATTATCAATTTCCCCATAAGCATTCCGGCAGATAAACCCTTGGGTAATAACAAGCGGCTGAATGGACGGCTGTGATAATTCCCGCTTTAAATTTTGTTCTATATAGAAATAATCCGGTTCCCCGTCTTTATCAATACGCATATAATTCAATGCCGATACCAGAGAAACAGGTACCCCGCATTCCTGTAAATAATAGTACATTAAAGTCGTGGAAATTATTTCCCCTTGCGCTATCACTGCCTTCTCCTGTAAGGGATAAAAATCCTTATTGACAAAAGAACGCAAATAGGTAAAAATAGTTTGAATAAACTCTTTAGCCTTATGAATATAGGATTCCGTTACGTATAGCTCACTGATAACGATATAATAATTCAATTCCAGATTCTGAATAATATCGATAGCTTTCTGCTTTTCGTTGCAATATAGACAATTTGCTATTTCTATTAAAGTATTCGTCGTACCCGACATGGCCGAAAGTACAACAATTTTAGGCTGACAATCATCCACTAAGTGAGCTACTGCCTGAATTCTTTCTGCACTACCTACAGAGGTCCCCCCGAATTTTAAAACTTTCATTTTTCCTTTATTATAATTATTTAGCTGTCCTAAAACGAGTTTTAAGAATTCTTATTCCAGAAATTCTTACTGAATTTTTAAGGCGACAAATATCCTACAATTTGTGATAAGAAACAATACTTTGTTTATAATTAAACAAATTGTTTATTTTTTGTAAAAGATACAGCTGTCCAATTCTGATTTGTTTTCTGATTTATCAAAATCATTCCCTCTTCTTCTGCCTTTTTTTGAATAAAAGGTAAATCCTGGGTATAAAACCCGCTCAGGATCAAGATGCCCTGATCTTCCAGGTGATGAATATAAAAAGGCATGTCGGTTAGAAGAATATTCCGGTTGATATTAGCCAGTATAAAATCGAATTTATTTTCTTTTTCCAACAAACCGGCATCTCCGATTTTGATTTCTATATGCCCGAGGTGATTATTTTCAATATTTTCCATAGCATTTTTATATGCCCACTCGTCTATATCAATTCCGGTAACGGCATGTGCTCCGAGTTTAGCTGCCATAATAGAAAGGATACCAGTACCACACCCCATATCCAAAACTTTTTTATTTTTAATCTGCTCCGAAAAATCAAGTAAAGTCTCCAGCATAAGGGTAGTTGTCGGATGGTGACCGGTTCCAAAACTCATTTTAGGTTCAATGATAATCTCGTATTCTATACCGGGAACTGTCGGGTGAAAACCGGCCCGGATCAATATCCGCTTATCTATGAGTATGGGAGTAAAATTTTTTTCCCATTCCAGATTCCAATCCCGGTCTTCCAGCACTGAGCTATTCCAATCCATTTGATAATCCGAAGGCAGCCATTGGAGAAATTCCAAATTTTGAATTTTTTCTCTGTCAAACTGCTGACAAGAAATATAGGCCGTAAAACCGGTATCTGTATACTGAAATCCTTCAAACCCGATTTCACTCATTTCTGCAATCAGTATATCTGCTATTTCCTCTGAAAAAGGGGTAATATTAAAATTTATAGCTGTGAAGTCCATTTTTGATTATTTAACAGATTCAACTTTTCCGAAAGGCAGTTCCATGCGGATCCGCCATTCTTTCGGATAATAATTATTAAGCCGGTTTCCCACACTCTTCCCCCAACCCAGTCCGATGCCGCCATAGGTAATAAGTACCCATTCCCCCGCTTTTGCCGAAACAGGAATATCTTCTTTTTTTAAAAACCGAAGTGCTGTATTCAAATCCACCTCATCCCGCAAACAATTTGATGAGTTTAAACGGACATACAGGGCCAAAGGGTGCAAACGCTTTACCTTTTGATGAACCAGTTCTCCTACCTCACATCCCTTATAAATAACCCGAAGAGATTGCTCCAGCAAACTGACGAATTCATCTTGTATAGCCGGCAATACGAAAATACGGGAATTTTCATTCCGGACAGCCAGTGTTGAGCGGTCAGGCAACAAAGCGGTTAATTCTTCAGGTAGCCGTATCGTTGAAGAAAAACAGGTTTTCTTTATTTTCGGGACAGTGTGTGCAGAGGAATCATTTTTCTGCAAAACGCTGATAAAAAAACCTTCCCCTTTTACTTTATGAGGATAAAACCGGTATCCGTATAAAGGAGGTACGGTAGACGTAATTTCAGGAAAATGATGTTCAATTTGAATACTTTCGGCCCCCCATTTTTTTTGTATCCATCTTATTATCTCTTCGTTTTCTTCCGGATTATAGGTGCAGGTACTATAAATCAGATATCCTCCAGGTTTGATACAATCCCAGACATCTCCTACAATTCTCTTTTGTCTTTCACTGCACAAACGAAGATGGGTTTCGCTCCATTCCTTTACGGTTTCCGGATCTTTACGGAACATTCCCTCTCCGGAGCAAGGCGCATCCACCAATAGGATATCGAAAGCATTCCTTAAACGTTTAAAATCAGCAGGATCATTCTGGGTAATAACCACCTGATCTCCTCCCCATTTAATAAGATTCTCTTTCAGAACGGCAGCCCTGGAACGAATGACCTCATTCGAAACCAGCAAGCTCCCGGCAGGAAGCAGAGAAGCCAATAAAGTAGATTTTCCTCCCGGAGCCGCACACAGATCCAGCACCCTTACCGGCTCTTTCGTCAGCAACTGTTTAACCATATAACTCAAAAACATAGAAGAAGCTTCCTGCACATAATATCCCCCTCCGTGCAGATACGGATCCAGAGTGAACCGTGGCCGTTGATCCAAATAAACCCCTTCCGGACACCAGGGTACGGATTGTTTTACCAGCCCGTCCGTCTGCTTGAGATTTGCCGGATCCACTTTAGCCGTATTAAAACGGATACTTACCGGAGAGGGTTCCTGAAGTGCATTCATAAAATTGTCTGTTTCTGCCCGCAGGATGTCATGCATACGTTGAATGAAAGCGAAAGGTAAATTGTCCATTGTCCGGAGATATTCTTATATTTGCTGCAAATATAATAAAGCCCGAAACAAAACGAAAAAAGCAAAGGCTTTAGCTAGTCTGAAAAAAATGAAAATAGAAGAAAACATCAGCCTCCGCCCTTATAATACCTTCGGCATAGATGTAAAATGTAAATATTTTGTAGCAGGAGAAGAAGAAGAAGAATTTATTGAATTCATACGGGAATATGAATTAAAACCGGAAGAAATGGTGCTTTTGGGAAGAGGAAGCAATTTCCTTTTTACAGAAGATTTTGAAGGAACGGTTCTTTATCCCTGTATGCAAGGTATTGAGATTCTCTCTGAAAATAAAGAAAAAGTAAGCGTCCGTGTAGGAGCAGGTATCAACTGGGACGATTTTGTAGCCTGGACGGTCAATCATCATTTATGGGGAGTCGAAAATTTATCGTTTATTCCCGGACATGTCGGAGCAGCACCTGTACAAAATGTCGGAGCATACGGTATGGAAGCAGGCGAACACATTGTAACAGTGGAAGCTATCGATCTGGAAAAAGGCCGGAAAATCTATATTCCGGCCACAGACTGCCGTTTCGGATACCGAGACAGTATTTTTAAAAAAGAGTGGAAAAACAAATACCTGATCACTTATGTCATTTTTGAACTGAGTAAACAAGCTTTTCCCCGATTGGAATACGGGAGTATAAAAGAAGAACTCAAGCAACTGGGAGGTATATGTAATTTAGAAAATATCCGCCAGGCTGTCGTAAACATCCGAACCTCCAAATTACCCGATGTCTGTACCTTACCGAATGCCGGCAGTTTCTTTAAAAATCCTATAGTAGAAACCCCTCTGGCTTTACAACTGAAAGCAAAATACCCGGATATGCCTCTTTACGCGGTAAACGGATCCTTTTCAAAACTGGCGGCTGGCTGGCTGATTGAACAATCCGGCTGGAAAGGAAAAAATCTGGGAAAGGCCGGGGTATATGAAAAACAAGCCCTTGTATTAGTAAACCGTGGGAATGCTACCGGTTTGGATATTGTCCGGCTGGCAAACGAAATCAAAAAAAGTGTCTTTCTGAAATTCAATGTATGGATAGAACCGGAGGTGAACATCCTCTGATTCACTTTCCCGTTTCCCATGCAAAGCAATGGAAGCCTCTCAAAATCCGACAGCCACATTGAAAATACATTCTGTCAAGGACATTTTTCAGTTTACGATTCCTCCAAGTAATAATGCAGATTCCGTTTTTACTCTTCAGTTTCCTGAAGAACAACATTGCTGCAATTTTCAATGACAAAAGCTCTTTGTTCTTTTCCGGAATAAGGATAAGCGTCCGTACGGATCACCTGATTCCCTTTGAACACAAAATCATCCACACAATACAGATTCAGCAGACGGGGATCAAAGGCATAAAATGTATTCTCTTCCACTTTTATCTTCCGGTGGTAACGGCTTGAGTCGCGACGGTCATAAATCCCGGACCCGACGGCAATACAAGCTTTTCCCCAAATGCCATAATTACAATTATCAAATACATTTTCCCGGATAATGGCATCCCGCACTCCCGACTGTTCATACCAGTAAGTGCCGTCTCCTTCAAAAAGGATAGCAGCTCCGGGCACATGAAAATAATTTTTTTCCACCCGGATTTTTCCCCTGGATCCCAATAATAATCCCCTGGCCCGGTTATTCCTTATTTTACATCCCCGGATTAATACATCCGGATAGGGACCTGCTGCAGCCACGACATCTTTTGGCCGGGTGCCGGCAGGTAAAGGAGTATTTAAACAAACCCGGGTATATTTCTTATTCAAACGCTCTACACTTCTAACTCCCAGTTCCCCGTACGGAATCAAACTTTTGTGATTTACTACCTCCAGTTGTTGTCCCGGTTCTATAAAATCGAACCCCCATTGTGCCGGATGCATTAATTTGACAATTATTTCTTCCGGGTTTATAATGGAATCAATAACGGCATAAATCCCATGAATATTGGTTGCATCATCTTTTTGATTTTCAAACAAACAATTCAACATGCGAATCTGTCCATAACAATTGGAAAAATGAGTTGCATCAGCTGTAATACTTATAATGCGTCCGGAATTCGGGGAAGGTGTAACCCGGACACTATCCAACTCAATATCTCCCGTTCTCTGGGCAACAACCCCCATTCCGCCACAATGCCAAATAGTTACATTCTGTATGCGTATCCCTTTACTGTCGGTAAGGGTAAAAGCCGGTATCAAACGCTGGGCCGCACCAAATACCAATATATTACCGGGCGTTCCTTTAATATTTTCTTTAAAAATCCGGACATTTCCGTTATTCATTTCCTGGGCTGGCATACATCCGCCGGACAACCAGTAATCTTTTACCATATAAGCCGGTTCCCGCTTCTTCACATCAAATTCCAATAAGTTACTATAAGGATATTTATTCCCCTGATTGTCCTTAAAATACAGACATCCATTTGAAAAATAATAAGGATACTCCGAGGGAAACGACACTTCCAGCCAGCCTTCCCCTCTAGCTTCGATCTTCCCTTCTGAATGAAAAGTACGCGTATAATCTATAGATAAATTCTGAATTTCAATATTCCGGGCTTCTTTTATCAAAAAAGGACAAATGAAACCGGAAAACAGCAGCCTTGCTCCATTTCCTTCAATTTTCAAATCCGTAAAACCGGTCAAATCAAAAGCAAACCGCTTCAGTCCCTCATCATTATTGCTGACAAAGACGTAATGTTCTACCGCATAATCCGGTTTGAAATAGAGTGTCCCGGCAGTCAATTCCAACCGCTTTGCATTTATTTCTTTACATTTTTCCAAAGCCTTCCGCAAAGCTAAAGTCGCATCCTGCCCTTCCGGACCCTCAGTCATATAATCTTTCAAATAGACTACTTTTTCCCCTATCCGCCCCGGTGACAGACAAGAAAAGAAGAAAACGCCAATCCAGCATAAGCATCCAATGTATACGATCTTTTTCATAAGATATAACTGTTAATGATCTCTCCATCTTCGTTCCCGGCTCTTCCAAACCGGAAGAAGGTTCAAAGGTTTAAAGGTTTATTTTTGATTTCTGAAGAATGCTTAGCGGACTAACAACACAGCATCTCCTTGATGACATTTCCGTCATCAGAACCACCGTTTATTAATCTGTGACTCAGCAAACGAACATTTATCCGGCATAAATTGCCATTACTCCTATTTCCCATTCACCTATTTAAATACTCAAACATTTTCACAATTAAATATTTCATCCTGTTTTTATTTACCCGGGAACCGAACGGATAGCGAACGACCGGCCTGCGTATTCCGGGAGAAGACAATTTTGCCGTTCTCTTTAACAACTACATAAAGTCTGTCTTCTTTCCGGCTAACCTCAATATCAAACTTCCTCCCGAAAGCACAGATATTCCTCAATGCCAGCTGATCCCAGGCAGCAGGAAGACGTGGGGTAAAAACAAAAGAAGACAATCCTGTAGGACGAATACCCAGTAATCCTTCCGTAATAACCCGTACGTAGAGCCCGCTTTCTGCGGACAGATGACGCTGACTCCCTTCCGGCCAGGCTTCTATAGCATAAGGCACATGTTCCCCCAACAACCGCTGACGGGAATAATATTCCAAATAAGCCGTGGCCTTTTCCGTAGCACCGGCTGCATAAACCCCTCTCAAGGCATATAAAGTAGAACGATCCCAAAAAGTACTGCTCCCTTCCTGCGTCAGCAAACCGTTTTCTGTCCACAAACGAGGGGAGAACAAGGCGGCAATTGTGCCTTCTTTTCTGTCGGTAATTCCCATGCTCAGCGGAATGCAAATCCACGACCTCAGTAAATCATTTCCCTGATAGTAACGGTAAGTGTCGAATCCCCCGAACCGAGCTCCGAAATATTTCTCTATAGACTGACGCAATGCCTCTGCTTCTCTTCGGTAACGTTTCAATTGTAGTGCTGAAACCCCCAATTCTTTTCCGAGAAATACGGCAGAACACAAGGCATCATAATACAAAGAAGAAGTGCATAAATTAGCATTTCCTGCCGGGAAACGTCCTTCCAGCTCGTCTGTATCCGACTCTACGACCCCGTCTGTATTCATTTTCCGTTTACAGTATTCCAGACACCACTCTATCAGAGGCCAAAGTTCCTTTGCTTCCTCTAAACTTCCCCGGGCCAAAGCATAGCGGGCAGCCCCGTATGCAATCATCGCCGCATCTCCTCGGTCTCCGGCCCCATTCCATATATCTTTCCCCTCAGCAATAATGGAACTCGGTATCGGTTTATATTCCGCATTCATAAAACGGGCAAAATGCCGGAAAGCATTCAAAGCTGACTTATTTCCCACCTCATACCCCAAATAAGGAAAGAACGGATTTACGTATTCGGCCTGGTCATTTGCCCAGATTGCCGCATAATAAGACTCTCCTCCCGGACCATGCATATATCCCCCTTTCGTTTTATATATACTTTCTGCAGCCCTTATTTTGGCAAACTGAAACATCGTATTGATCACTTTATCCGGAGTCTCCAGACACAAACGATCTTCCATTTCCCTCACAAATTCTTCTCTTTTCAAAAGTTCTGCCGCATAATCCGGTTGCACTGCCTTATCTGAAAGCCGGCCGGCCTGAATTCCAGCATAAAAGACGACAGCATGCCCGGGAGCTAATTTATAAGTTCCTCCCCCTTCCGTACAAGTGAAAAATACATATTCTCCATCCACTCCTTTAAGCGGGTCTGTACGGGAATAAATTTTCATCTCCGGAATTGATAGTTCAAATAACCGGTCCGAAATATTTTTTATCTCATACCGTTCACACCAGACAGGGGCATCAACAGAGGGATAAAAGGTCCGCACGACTTCTGCTACCGGCTTCTGCACCCGTTTGCGGGCGGCTCCGATATTGACATAACCCGTAGAAAACTCGCTCTTCACCCGCATAAGGCCTTTCAAGTAAACCGACTTCAGTTGTTCCTGCTGCAAAGCCAAACCGTTTATGTTAACCCACGACAAAATATCCCCGCCAAACCGATGCATAAGACTGGCATGTGTATTATTCGGTACTGTCCGCAGCATCGGCCAGACAACCGAACGTTCCAGACAAAATCTCCCTTCCTTATTCACGCCATAACGCAAAACAACAGACAGTTGTTCTCCACTCATTTCAATGTGATCGTCATGGGGTACACTATCTTTTATTTCCCATAAAATTCCGCCATCTTCCAGAATTTCCCACCGATCCTGTGCTTTTAACCTTCCTCCAAAAATTAACCCGCTTAGCAGTAAAGATATAAAAACAGATTTCATTAGCCTTCTTATTTAAATTGAATTTCACTTTTCATTCTCCGGACAGTTGATCTGAAACGATTCTCCGGAGAGAAAACACAAGTAAGGATGTATTTCCGGTTCCGATACTCTTTACCTGTCATACATCCTTCATTCCAATAGGAGTTCAATCCATTTTCAGGATTACACCAGTTTATCTGTTCTCTTTTTCTTATCTTCCGGTTTTGCAATATTTTCCCTCATCTGAGTATCCGCTTCAATATTTTTCATACGGTAGTAATCCATTACTCCCAGGTTACCGGAGCGGAAAGCTTCAGCCATAGCTAAAGGCACATGCGCTTCCGCTTCTATCACTTTTGCTTTCATTTCCTGCGCCAAAGCCTTCATTTCCTGCTCCCGGGCAATGGCCATTGCCCGGCGTTCTTCCGCTTTAGCCTGAGCAATTTTTAAGTCGGCATCTGCCTGGTCAATTTGTAAACCGGCCCCGATATTTTTCCCGACATCGATGTCCGCAATATCAATTGAGAGAATTTCAAATGCCGTGCCCGAATCCAAACCTTTGTCCAACACCACCTTGGAAATAAAATCCGGATTTTCCATCACAGCTTTGTGAGAATCGGAAGAACCGATTGAAGAAACGATTCCTTCTCCCACCCGGGCTAATATTGTCTCTTCTCCGGCACCTCCCACCAGACGTTTTATATTTGCTCTCACCGTCACACGGGCTTTTGCAATCAACTGAATTCCATCTTTCGCCACGGCACTGACGGGAGGGGTATTGATCACTTTTGGATTTACGCTCATCTGCACGGCCTCGAAAACATCCCGCCCTGCTAAATCAACTGCAGTTGCAATCTGAAAGGTCAGATCGATATTCGCTTTCGAAGCTGATACCAATGCATGAACGACCTGAGGTACATGTCCCCCGGCCAGGTAATGAGCCTCTAATAAATCGCGGTAAAGTTCAATCCCGGCCTTTTTCCCTTCAATCATAGCACCGACAATTATAGTAGGAGGCACTTTCCTCCACCTCATCAATATCAATTGTAACAATGAAATTTTTACATCAGAAACTAATGCCTGAAACCACAACCCAATCGGAATAAAATATAAAATAAGCCACAATAAAAACACCCCGCCGGCAATGGCAGCCACTAATAAAACGATACCTGTATTATCCATCTTTATCTTTCTTTAATTTAACAATTATCTTATCTTTATTTACTTTTACCACTTCAACTTCAGCATGGGAGTCAATATAACCACTTTGAGAAAGTGCCTCCACTATAGTATCCCCTACTTTTACCTTGCCCATCGGAGCAAGGCGTCCCAGACAAATCCCACGATCTCCCACTTTTACCGATTCATCCACCCCTTCCACAGTACTATCAATACTCGAATTCAGGCTCAGCCTCTTCCAAGTCTGTGCCCGAAGGGCATACCAGGTCACAACAAACCCTCCCACCGCCGTTGCCAGCAGAATAAAATGTCCTGCCTTTGTCCCAAAAAATTTATAGCCCAGATAAACCCCGAAACAAACACAGGCAAAACCGATAATTCCAGCCACATTTACTCCCGGAAGAACTAAAAATTCTAAAATCAGCAAAACAAAGCCGATCACGACCAACATAAGTACAATAATCCATTCCATACACAAATCTATTAAAAACCGAAACCTCCCACGGACTGCTTAAATAATATAAACTGGATAAAGATATAAAAAACTCCTGTTTTAAAAAATTCTGATTTGATATTTTTATTGATCTTACTATTCTGTTTTTCCGAAAATAACAAACTTTTTGAATGCAGGTATTTTCCGCCCTATTATACCGATTCAAATCTGGACGTTCCTGCCTGTCTGTCAACGCTTTTATTGGATAAAAAAGGATTTTCAGGAAGCATTATTTTATAATCAGATTTTTTATATTTACTTTGTACTGTTTTTGCGAGCCTGTTGTAAACACAATCTTTAATTAAATTCAAACGCATGGAGCAAGAAATCACCAATGAGGAAGAGTTTTATCAAAAGGTAGAATATTTTAATGCCGAACGCACGAAACAATTAAGTTATCATTATCAGGAGATTCTAAAACTACTTGGAGAAAACCCGGAAAGAGAAGGACTTTTGAAAACTCCTCTGCGTGTAGCCAAAGCGATGCAATTTATGACCCAGGGCTACAGTCAGAATCCTGAGCATATTCTGAGTTCCGCTCTCTTCAAAGAAGATTACCGTCAAATGGTTATCGTAAAAGATATCGAAATATATTCTCTTTGCGAACACCATATGCTCCCGTTTTACGGACGTGCTCATGTTGCCTATATTCCCAACGGGTATGTAACCGGATTAAGTAAAATAGCCCGCGTTGTAGAAACGTATGCCCGCCGTTTACAGGTACAGGAACGCTTAACTTACGAGATTAAAAATTGTATACAAAATACACTCCATCCCCTGGGGGTCGCCGTCGTCATCGAAGCCAAACATATGTGTATGGCTATACGGGGAGTGGAAAAACAAAATTCAGTAACGACAACTTCTGATTTTAGCGGAGCTTTTGAAAAACTGGCCACCCGGGAGGAATTTATCCGGTTAATCAGTTCCAAGCTGCACTAAAACAATTTTGGTGTAAATGAATAAATGTCACATCTTAAAAATAAACAATATGAAAAAAGCATTTGTATTTCCCGGACAGGGAGCACAATTTGTAGGAATGGGGAAAGAATTATACGAAAACTCTCCCCGGGCAAAAGAACTGTTTGAAAAAGCAAATGAACTTTTAGGATTCCGTATTACGGATATGATGTTTAACGGAACGGAAGACGATTTAAAACAAACCAAAGTCACCCAACCGGCCATTTTTTTACATTCTGTTATTTTAGCTGATAGCCTTACCGAAAAACCGGATATGACAGCAGGACATTCCCTTGGAGAATTTTCTGCCCTGGTCGCAGCCAAAGCTCTTTCCTTTGAAGACGGATTACGCCTGGTACATGCCCGGGCTTTAGCCATGCAAAAAGCCTGTGAAGCTCATCCGTCCACTATGGCAGCTGTCTTAGGGCTTGCGGACGAAACGGTTGAAAAAATTTGCGGAGAAATTGACGAAGTGGTTGTGCCAGCCAATTACAACAGTCCCGGTCAGATTGTCATTTCCGGCAGCAATAAAGGGATCGGAATCGCCTGCACCCGATTAACAGAAGCCGGAGCCAAAAGGGTAGTACCCCTGAATGTGGGAGGAGCTTTCCATTCTCCTCTAATGGAATCCGCCCGTAAAGAATTAGCAGATGCTATTCACCATACACATTTTTCCGAACCGGTCTGTCCCATCTATCAAAATGTGGATGCCAGACCTTATACCGATCCGGAAAAGATAAAGCTAAATTTAATTGCCCAATTGACCTCTTCTGTCCGGTGGACACAAATCATGCAGAATATGATTGCCGACGGAGCCACTTCTTTCCTGGAAATCGGTCCGGGAAAAGTCCTGCAAGGATTGATAAAAAAACTGAACAGAGATATGGATATTGCGGGCATCCAGTAAAACGAAAAAAAGGTTCTCAATCGGAACCTTTTTTTTATAAAATCTTTATATCTTTAGTCGCTAATTGGAAATTTTTGATTTTTAATCATGTCGGACAGAAAACGCAAAAGGCAACTCTATATCGTTTCACGGATTATTGTTATACTGATCGTATGCAGCATAATTGTCTTCCTTTTTCCCAAAGCCGGAATATTTCAATATGAATTCCAGAAAGGAATGTCCTGGAGATATGAAACACTTTATGCTCCTTTCGATTTCCCGATCTATAAAACGGAAGCTGAATTAGCCCAAGACAGGGAAAAAATCACACAAGAACAAACCCCGATTTTCAATCTGAATCCGGAGATAAAAACCTATCAGCTCAATAAATTTGCAACGGCCCTCGACAAATATAAAAATCCGGCGACAGCTCAGACGTTGGAAAATCTGCAGCAGAAATTAGCCCTTCTTTACGACGCCGGAATTTTACAATTACCGGAAAATTTAACGGCAGAAAACCTCAGGACGATTAAAATCGTCAATAACAATATCGGTAGAGATGTCGATTTCCAAAAAACATATACCTTAAAAAAGGCCTATTCGACGCTGACAGAATGGATCAATTCCTCCAGTCTCCCGCAAAGCACGAAAGAACATCTATTGAGTTTGAACCTGAACAATTATATTCAGCCGAATCTGGAATTTGATGTTTCTAAAACAAACCTTCAGCTTCTGAACCAGCTCAAAAATATCAGCCTCACGCAAGGACTCGTCAGAAACGGAGAAGTGATAATTGCCAAAAGGGAACTTGTCACTCCCGAAAAAATAAAACTTCTCAATTCGTTAAAAAAAGAATACCGGCACAATACAGGTTCACCGGTAAGTAATTTACGCACATTAGGAGGACAAGTCATTTTAACGTTAACAGCCCTGATGATATTCTCCATATTCTTTTACTACTCCAAAAAACGGATTTTTTATAACAACAAGGAATTTATTTTCCTTTACGGCTCTTTTCTGGCCACCGTTGCTCTGGGAAGTATCGGATTTTATCAAAATATCAATATGCTGGCTCTGCCTGTTTTATTTTTTGTCATTATCGTCAACATCCTGGTAGGCAGCCGTTCAGCCTTATATATGCTTTTAGGGACCTCCCTTCTTATCTCTTATTTTGCCCCCAACAGTTATATGTATCTTTTCATGCAGGTCGCAGCCGGAATCGTAGCGATTTTCAGTTTGGCACAATTGCAACGCAGGGGACAGTTATTTCTTTCCATTTTCCTTATTTTTATCACCTATACGGCAGTATATATTGCTTTTATCCTGAGTCAGGAAGGAGAGATTGAACTGACGCATGCCTTTGGCATACTTTGGTTACTTATAAATTGTTTACTTTTAAGTCTCAGTTATCCTGTTATTTATATTTTTGAACGGATCTTCGGACTCACGTCAGAAATCACGCTGATTGAATTATCGAATCCCAATCATCCGGCTTTGCGTTCTTTAACCAAGAAAGCCCCGGGTACCTTCCAGCACTCTCTTATGGTAGCCAACCTTGCCGAAGAAGCTATTTACCGGATTGGGGGAAATCCTTTACTTACCCGTACAGGAGCTTTATATCACGATATTGGTAAATCATACGAACCGATATTTTTTATCGAAAACCAGACAGGAGGAATCAACCCTCACGATAAATGTGAATTTGACGAAAGTGCACAGCATATCATCAATCATGTTACCAAAGGCGTCGAACTTGCCAAAAAATATAATTTACCGGAAACTATCGTCAACTTCATCCGGACCCATCACGGTAAAAGTAAGGTAAAATATTTCTATAACTCTTTTAAAAATAAATATCCGGACAAAACTATAGATGAGTCTTTGTTTACTTATGCCGGTCCCGATCCAGTCAGTAAGGAATGCGCCGTCGTCATGATGGCTGACGCCGTAGAAGCAGCTTCCCGCACACTCCAGGAAAAAACGGAAGAGAACATCAGTAAATTAGTAAATGATATCATTGACGGACAAGTAAAAGACGGCCGCTTTCAAAATTCAGATATTACATTCAGGGATATAGCTATTGTTAAAAGAGTTTTTACGGAAATGCTGGCCAATATCTATCATTCCAGGATTGCTTACCCAAAACTCAAAAAAGAAACAGAAACCGAACCCCAAACTGAAACGTAAAACGATTAAAACAAACCAATATGACACAAAAAGCAATCACCATTAAAGATTTAGCTGCAAAACTAAATATTTCCGTATCCACGGTATCCCGTGCATTAAAAGACAATCCGGAAATCAGCCAGCAGACCCGGAAAAGAGTCCAGACCCTTGCCAAAGAATTGGGTTATAAACCCAATCCCATTGCAGTAGCACTGAAAACTCACAAAAGCCATACGATTGGTATTGTCGTACCGCAAATCGTAAATACTTTTTTTGCAACTGTCGTCAAAAAAGTGGAAGAAGTAGCCGATAAATACGGTTATAATGTACTGGTAGCTTCTTCAAATGAAAGCTTTGAAAAAGAAAAGAAAAATATCGACGTCTTTCTGGCCAACCGGGCCGATGGAATTATCCTTTCTATTTCAAAAGCGACCAGCTCTTACGAGCACATTAAAAACATACAGAATCAAGGGATTCCACTGGTTTTGTTCGACAGGACGACCAAAGAGCTGGATGTTTCCAAAGTCATTGCAGACGATGCAGATGCCGCATATAAAATTGTCCAGCATCTCATCCATGGCGGAGCGAAAAAAATCGCCCTTCTTACCGGACCGGAACACATGTCCATCGGCAAAAACCGCATGAAAGGATACTTGAAAGCGATGACGATTAACAAGCTGGAAATCAACACAGATTATATCGTCAGATGTGAAGATTTCTCTGTAAAGTCTGCTAAAGAGGCAACCAGCCGTTTATTAAACTTAAAAAATATTCCGGACGCTATTTTCGGGATCAATGATGATATGGCTATAGGCGCCATTGAAGCCATAAAAGAAAAAGGATTGAAAATACCGGAAGACATTGCTGTATTCGGTTTCTCCAATACCAAACGTTCCCGCTATATGAATCCTTCGGTCAGTACAGTGAACCAATTTCCCGAAAAAATCGGAGAAATAGCAGCCGAATTACTTTTTGAGCAGATTTTAAATCCCAAACACGCACAAGTCCGGGAAGAAGTCGTAAATTGTGAACTTTTAATCCGGGAGTCTTCAGACCGTTCGTATTTAAACGAATAGAGGATTCCTATAGACCAAAGCGAATTCATTATTTTGTGTCATAAACAGGAAGTTGTCCAAAAATTCTTTACCGGCAAATGTCAGTTTCCAGACATCCTTGTCCCGATAGGTTCTGCCTTTATAGAAAGAAGAAAGGGGAATTATAATTTTCCCGTCCTGTAGTAAAGTACTCATCGGAATTTTAAGGAAAATGTCCGGTTATTGTCAGAAGAAAAGAGTTTTTGGACAGCTTTATTTAAACTTATTTCATTCTGTCTTTTAAAGCAAAAGTTCCAAAAATCGTATTTTCCCTTTATTTTTCTCATATAAGCTTACTCCCGGTAATCATTTCTCGTGAAATAGTTATAAATTTTGTTACTTTTATTTATACTTTTTACAAACAAAAAGGAACAATTCCCTGCATTTTCCCACTTGAATCTATAAAATTTAATTTCTTTTTTAAGAAGAGCCGGAGGGCGGTTAAAGTTTGTTAAACCAGTCCATTTATGCTTTGCCGTAATTATATTTGTATCAATCTAAAAGCAGCTTTATGGATATTGTAGTAGAAAATTTGTCGAAATCATTCGGTCCGCAAAAGGCTATTGACAATATTTCTTTCCAGGTGAAAAAGGGGGAAATATTGGGATTTTTAGGACCCAATGGAGCCGGGAAAACGACGACAATGAAAATCATCAGCTGTTTCCTATTTCCGGATACGGGAAATGTACAAATAGGAAAATATTCCATCCGGAAGCATGCGTCTAAAATCAAGCAGCATATTGGTTACCTTCCGGAACACAATCCCTTATATGACGAAATGAACGTCATTGACTTTCTGATTTTCATTGCCAAAATACACAATATTCCTCATTATAAAATTACAGCCCGGGTACTGGATATGTTGCGGATGTGCGGACTGGAAAATGAAAAACAAAAAAACATACGGGAACTTTCGAAAGGATATAAACAACGCGTCGGACTGGCACAGGCTTTAATTCACGACCCGGATGTAATTATCCTGGATGAACCTACAACCGGTTTGGATCCGAATCAAATTGTTGAGATCAGGGAATTGATTAAATCGATCGGGAAAGAAAAAACAATTATCCTCAGTTCTCATATTCTGGCACAGGTAGAAGCGACCTGCGACCGGGTATTGATTATCAATAAGGGGAAAATCGTAGCAGACGGGACTTCTTCTGAATTGCGTAAATCCAGTACGGATAAATTACTCAAAATTACGATTAAAGGAGGAGATACGAACACGATTTACGAAACGTTGACAACTCTGGAAAATTTAGAAGATATCGAAATTACGGGAGAAAATAGTTTCCGGATTCAAACCTCGCGTAAAAATAACATTGAAAAGGAAATATTCCATATTTGTGAAACCCGGCAATGGTATATAAAAGAATTGATCCCGGTAGAAAAACGGTTGGAAGATATTTTTCAGCAAGTGACACAAAATTAATCTGCTTATCATCGAGTCTATTGTTTTAAACGATATGAGAACCATTAAAATAATCATAGGCAAAGAGCTCAACAATGCTTTCAATTCCTGGAGCATTTATACGGGTTATCTTTTATTCTTTTGTATCTGTGGATTTATCTGCTGGTTATCCGTATCGAATATATTTTCCCTGGGACAGGCAAATATGATGCCTTTTTTCACAGTAATTAACTGGACGACTTTTTTCCTCATCCATGCCTTAACCATGAAGTCGATAGCCGATGAAAAGAAGAATGGAACCCTGGAACTTTTATTGACAAAACCGATACGGACGAATCAACTCATCGCAGGAAAATTCTGGTCACAGCTTTTTATCATTCTGATCGCTTTAGTTTTAACTTTACCTTATTACTTCACCATGGCTTTTTTAGGACATATCGATCACGGAGCGGTTATTTTAGGTTACTTCGGCTTGATCTGTATCAGTTCCTGTTACATCAGCATAGGCATTTTTGCCTCTTCTTTTGCCAAAACTCCGGTAACAGCATTCTTTATAAGCCTGGGGATCGGACTTTGTTTTCAATTGCTATTCGGCATTTTAGCCCAGCAAATTGGTTCCGGATTTCTGGCAGGTTTATTTACGTATTTATCTATCTCCGAACATTTTGATTCCCTTTCCCGGGGAATTTTAGACTCCCGGGATTTTATATACTTTATTTCAGTAATTGTACTCTTTTTGTCCTTATCGAAATTATTTATTTGCAAAACCCGGTTTTAAGACTATTTCATGAAACAGCTTATACGAAATAATATATATATCATCATCTGCATCCTTCTGGTGAATATCGGAATGTCTTTCGTATTTATCCGGATTGATTTTACATCCAATAATCGTTATTCCCTGAGTAAAGTAAGTAAAACTGTTGTAAAAAATACGCTTGATCCCATCACTGTGGATTTTTATGTAACCGAAGATTTACCGCAGGATTTAAAAAAGCTGGCGAAAGAATTTGTCTATTTGTTGAAAGAATATAAATCGTTGAGTAATGCTAATTTTACTATTAATATCCTACATCCTAATAATGAACAAACGGGGCAAAAAGCTATAGAAGCAGGGATTCAGCCCCTTCTGGTGGAAATCAGCGAAAGGGATCTGGAAAAAATTCAGAATATTTTTATGGGAGCTGTTTTTCATGTAGGTAATAAACAAAGCGTCATCCCTTTTATCAATCACAATACCCCTTTAGAATACGAAATTACTCGGCTTTTAAAACAAAGTTCGGATACTTTAAAACCCCGTATCGGATTCATTAAAGGCCACCGGGAAGCTTCTCTGGGACAAATGCCCCAACTGATCAATGAATTGTCTCATCTGACAGATATTTCGGTTATTGATTTGTTCTCTACTGCTGAGCTGGAACGATACAATGTTCTGTGTATTATCGATCCGAAAGATGTTTATAGCCCCTATGAAAGAGAGCAGATCGACAAATATTTAGGTAACGGAGGAAGATTATTCGTGGCCCTCAACCATGCAGTAGGGCAAATTAACGAAAGTCAGAATAACGGCTTTATTAACTGGACAGGCATAGAAGACCTTCTGGAAACAAAAGGATTAAAAATTCTCTATGACTTTGTCGTAGACAATAATTGTGGTACGATTACTGTAAACCAGCATAATGGTTTTATGAGTTATCAAAGCAGCGTCAGTTTTCCTTATCTCCCTATCATTACCAATTTCAGCAAACACACTATCACCCATGGTTTAAATGCCATATTATTACCTTTTGCCAGCAGTATTCAACAGGTCAAGACGAATTCAACGTATATTTTTACACCTCTGGCCACGACTTCTTCTATTTCCGGCAGGCAACAAGCCCCGATTTTTTTCAACCTGCAAAAACAATGGACACGCCGGGATTTCAACAGTCCACATAATATTGTAGCCGCTTTGCTGACCAATGAAGACAACAACAGCGCTATCGTGACGATAACAGATGCCGACTTCCTGATTAACGATGTCGGGATATTTGCACATCCCCTGCGTACAGACAATATCAATTTTGCTATTAATTCGATTGAATGGCTGGCAGATAATTCCGGTCTGATTAAGCTCCGGAATAAATTTACAACTTTCGCCACCCTGGAGCCCATTGACGATTATGCCAAGAATTTCCTGAAATACTTCAATTTTTTCTTACCGATCATCCTGACTCTCGGTTATGCGGGAATCCGTTTCCGGATCAACCGGAACAAAAGAATCAACCGTTCCCGTCCCGGCTATATCGATTAAAACCGGAAAGGATGTTCGGTTTTCCGTTAAGGCACAAAACAATCAACAGGAAACCGGAAATCCGGACTGAAGGCTTCTCTCTTCCTCCGCCTGCTGCTCTTAAAATCATAACCTAAAGCCGGGATTAAAGAAAAATAAACGGAAATTTCCCGCATTTTTTCCTTCTGTAAAGCATTTACCTATTCGTGAAAAAAGATTTGAAAAAGGTCCTCTTTATAATTCCTGAAGCAAAGTTTTCAAATGCCGGCACAATTCTTCACTGGCAGCCACCAAGGGTAGCCGTAAATAATTATGACGGATCGTTCCCTTTATCTGTAATGCAGCTTTTATTCCGGTCGGATTTCCTTCTGCAAACAAAGCCTTACATAAACCGGCTAACTGAAGATGTATGTCTGCCGCAGCTTTAAAATTACCTTCATTTGCCAGACGAACCAAAGTCGAAAATTCAACAGGACAAACGTTCGCAGCTACTGAAATTACACCGCACATACCGATCGCCATCAAGGGCAATGTCAATCCATCATCTCCGGAAACGACCGCAAAATCTTTTCTTTTAAGTTTCAGGATCGCAGTGGCCTGTTCAAAATTCCCGCTGGCTTCCTTTATTCCGGCAATATTCGGACAATCCTGAGCAAGCCGTATAACGGTTTGCGCCGTCATATTGACCCCCGTACGTCCCGGGACATTGTACAAAAAAACAGGTATAGGTGAATTTTCGCTTAACGTTTTAAAATGCCGATATAATCCTTCCTGAGAGGGTTTATTATAATAAGGCGTTACGCTCAATACGGCACAATATTTCTGAATACCAGGAAACGCCTCAATATTTTTCATCACTTCTGCCGTATTATTACCGCCTATACCAATCATTACGGGCAAACGGCCATTGTTTTCCTCCAAAATAATCGTCAACACCTCAGAACGTTCGGCTGCCGTTAAAGTTACCGCCTCAGAAGTCGTACCCAATGCAACCAGATAATCCACGCCTCCGAGAATCACTTCCCGGACCAATTGACGCAACGAAACCTCATCAATTTCTCCTTTTTCATTGAACGGAGTCACTAAAGCGACACCAGTACCCGTGTAAAAATTCATATCAATATTTTTTTAATTCCGATAAAACCTGTACAATTCCTGCGACCAGTTCTCCAGTATCCCGGACCCCCTCTAGCATAATATCCGATTCAAAATCAGCTTTTACCTTTCCGATTTTACATTTAGCCAAAGATGTTTTTAAAATATAATCGATCAAAGCAGACGAACGGTCAGACAGATCCAGCAACAAATCGTAAGGAGTACTCAATATAGGGTAAACACCTGTATTCAATATTTTCCCTCCGAACCCCAAATCTTCATTCCGGACATATACAACGTCCTTATGAAGAGTATAGGAAAAAGAATCCGGAACAAAACATAGCTTATCAATTTTCACTCCTCTCAACTCTTTGGTCAATGTCTTTATCCATTCTGTATCCTGTGCATTAGCAACCCAAAAGATCAATGCCGTTTTCATCGTATCCGCATTGTGAAATTCTTTATCCCGTTTCGTCTCCTCCATTTTCTTTAACAAAGCGCTCACTTTCATCCGATGAAAAATACCTTTAAAAATCTGTTTCATACTCCCATACATTTCCAATCTATTGACAAATATAATCATTTAAGTGTTCTTCTGCTAATTTTGTTATTTTTACAACACCAAAATGCTTCCTTTCAAAAAAAACAACAAAAAACTTGCAAAATAAAAATCTCTCCTCTATATTTGCACCGCTTTACAAAGCAACGGACTCGTAGCTTAATGGATAGAGCACTTGGTTACGGCCCAAGAGGTTGTGGGTTCGACTCCCGCCGAGTTCACCAGAGGGAATGAAAAATCAACTTATTATGATTTTCACTCCCTCTTTTATTTTCCCCAGTTTTCGCTTCATTATTCGTACTTTTAACTTACTTTACATGGAAAGATAAAAAAAATAGCATACCGTTTTGAGGGATATGCTATTTTTAGTGAATAGAGAACTGTTTTTACAATTTCTCTTCGATAATTTCTGTCAGGACATCTTTTAACCGGGCTCCCGCAACTTTCACCATTTTAGGAATGAAACTGTTGGCTGTCATACCAGGCGTAGTATTTACCTCCAGCATAATGACATCATTCCCCTGAACAAATCCGTCTACCCGGACAATTCCCTCACATCTCAGTATATCATATATTTCAGAAGTCATTTCTTGTATTTTTTCTGTAATTTCATCCGGAAAACGTCCCGGGATAATTTCATCCGACAGACTGGCATCATACTTTGCATCATAATCGAAAAACTCTTTTTTAGGTACGACCTCGGCTACAGGAAAAATTATTTTCTTTCCCTTTGCTTTATATAATCCGCAAGTAAATTCGGTCCCGTCTACAAAAGCTTCAACGAGGACCTGCGGACATTTTTCAAAAGCTTTAGCCAGAGCTTCATCGAAAGCCTCGGCTGTTTTCACTTTCGAAACCCCGAAGCTGGACCCTTCTGCATTCGGTTTTACAAAACAGGGCAGCCCTACTGCTTTCAAAACAGCTTCCCGGTCATACTGCTTTCCCCGGAATAAAATAACCGGATTTGTAGTAGGAATGCCAAATGCCTGCAAATAATTGGTACAAGTGTATTTATCAAAAGTAAGGGCCTCGCCTAAGGTGGAGCAGGTTGAATAAGGAATTCCCATCATATCCAGATATCCCTGCAGCATTCCATTCTCTCCCGGATTTCCGTGAATTGTGATATAAGCATATTCAAAAGCGATCTTTTGTCCCTCATATTCAAAAGAGAAATCATTTTTATCAACCTTATATTTTTGTCCGTTATATTCAACCTGCCAGTCCCTCCCCCTCAAAATCATCAGATACTTATTAAACCGTTCTCCATCTATTTCGGCATAAACGTGATGACCGGATTTGATAGAAATCTCATATTCGGAAGAATTCCCCCCTGCAATAACTACAATATTTTTTTTCATTTCTTTTCAGTTTTAATTTATGCTTCATACTAAACAAACACTTCCAATAAATTACATAACAAATGTTTCCATACGCAACGTTCTAGACAAAAGAGGCTCAAAAGTACAAAGTAAATCTTAATTTTCAACTTTCAGTTTTCAATAATTTCCTAACTTTGCAGCCACACTGAAAAATCGTCTTATGAGAAAAATAACGGATCTTACTCAGGGGAGCATCGTCCGTAATCTGTATGTTATGGCAGTTCCCTTGATTTCGTCTTCTTTCATACAGATGGCATACAGCATGACGGATATGTTATGGCTGGGACATTTAGGTAGTGATGCGGTTGCTGCAGTCGGGGCGGCGGGATTTTTCGTATGGCTTTCCAATGCCCTCTCTTATATGACCAAAACCGGTGCAGAAATTACCGTTTCACAATCCATCGGAGCCCGGGATACAGGAAGGGCTGCCATCTATGCCAATCATGCCCTCACACTTTCTGCTCTGATTGGCCTGGGCTATGCTATTTTTACCTATGTCTCCGCTCATTTTCTCATCAGCTTCTTTAAATTTGATACTTCTATCTCCTCACTATCCGTAAATTATTTGCAAATTGTTGCTCCCGGTATCTTTTTTCAGTTTAATAATAATACCTTCAGCGGTATTTATAACGGACAGGGAGACAGTAAAACCCCTTTCCGGATTACAGCAATCGGTTTAGTGGCCAATATCGTACTCGACCCTTTATTTATCTACGGTTACGGGCCCTTCCCCCGTTTGGGGACTGCAGGAGCAGCAATAGCTACCGTTCTGGCCCAGCTGATCGTGTATTCTTTCTTTGCTTACCGGATATTTTCCAATCGTTTTCCTTTAGGAAAAATGTATTTATTTACTTCTTTAAAGAAAAAAACGGCCGGCCGGATTATTTTTTTAGGCTTACCCGTCAGTCTGCAAAATGCTTTATTTTCGATGTTTTCCCTGACACTTGCTGCTTTGGCAGCCCGCTGGGGAGCCATTGGAGTAGCAGCCCAAAGCATAGGCTCTCAGATAGAAGCTCTTTCCTGGATGACGGCTACTGGTTTTTCCACAGCTTTAGCTGCCTTTGTCGGTCAGAATTTCGGAGCCGGAAAATACGAACGCATCCGCAAAGGATACCGGCTTACCTTGTATATTGCAGGCAGTATAGGACTCGGAGCCGGTATTCTTTTTTTCCTCTTTAACCGGGAAATTTTCAGTATATTTATTCCCGAAGCAGAAGCCGTGGAAGCAGGAGGAACTTATCTGAAAATACTGGCATTATCTCAGCTTTTCATGGTTACAGAACTCGTTACCCAAGGCGCTTTTAACGGATGCGGACGTACGATTCCTCCCTCCCTTACAGGCATTCTGTTTACCGGAGCCAGAATCCCGCTAGCCTGGTATCTTTGCTCTTTTCCTTCCCTCGGTTTAAACGGGATTTGGTGGAGTATAACCCTTTCCAGCATTTTAAAAGGAACCCTACTTCCGCTTTGGTTCCTTTATTTTCAAAAAAAGACATTAAATGCTAAAAAAATTAAAGAAAAAATTCTCTAATATTATTAGCGGATATTAAAAAAAAGGCCTAAATTTGACGTCGATAAGAAAGGGATCTAAAAAAGATAAAAATCTTACGTATAACTATAAAAATTATTTCAAAATGAAAGTAACAGTTGTTGGAGCAGGTAATGTTGGTGCAACATGCGCGAACTGTATTGCTCAGAAAGACATTGTCAATGAAGTGGTTCTTTTGGATATTAAGGAAGGTGTTTCCGAAGGGAAAGCTTTGGATATGTGGCAAACAGCTCCTATTAATATGTATGATACCCGCATTAAAGGTGTCACCAATGATTATACGGCAACTCAGAATTCAGAAGTAGTTGTAATTACTTCCGGTCTGCCGCGTAAACCAGGTATGAGCCGTGATGATTTAATTTCAACGAATGCCGGTATTGTGAAATCTGTAACAGAAAACATTATCAAACATTCTCCGGATGCCAAAATTATCATTGTCTCCAATCCCTTGGATGTAATGTGCTATTGTGCCTATCTGACAGCTAAAATCGACTCTTCACGGGTATTCGGTATGGCCGGGATCTTGGATACAGCCCGTTACAAAGCTTTCTTGGCTGAAGCTTTAAACATTTCCCCGAAAGACATTCAGGCTTTATTAATGGGTGGACACGGAGATACAATGGTTCCGCTCCCCCGTTATACAACTGTTGCAGGCATTCCCGTGACGGAGTTAATTGATGAAGAAAAATTAAATGCGATCATCGAAAGGACAAAAGTCGGAGGAGGTGAATTAGTTAAACTTATGGGTACTTCTGCCTGGTATGCTCCCGGAGCTGCTGCTGCACAGATGGTGGAAGCTATTATCCGGAATTCCAGAAGAGTATTCCCGGTTTGCGCCATGCTGAACGGAGAATACGGTATGGAAAATATTTATTTGGGCGTACCCGTTATCCTGGGTAAAAACGGTATTGAAAAAATCGTCGAAGTTAAATTAAACGATGACGAAAGGCAACTATTGGAAAAATCCGCCGCTGCCGTTAAGAACGTTATGAAAGTATTGGATGACATGAAAATGTTCTAATATCTTCTATTTCTGAATTCGAAATGAATCCGGAAAAGAAATCGTAAAGCCGTGAGCAAAAAACACTGCCATCTGTTTCCTTGCCCACGGCTTCCTTATTTAAGCCCGCCAACTTTTCCCCATTATTGCGACAACAAAAATGAGAAGAAAAAAGACCGTTCCGATTACAGTACCTATTGAGATCGTTGAGCTGGAAGATCATAGCTATCATATTCTGGTATCGGTTGCCATTAACGGCATCGCAGGAGATATGATTATTGATACAGGTGCTTCCGTTACAGTTGCTGACCGCCAGTTATTCCCCAATCCCCCTGAGCCCGATGAAGAAATAAAAATTCAATCGGGCAGCATTACCGGAGAAATCAACGATGTTCAGGTTATGCATACAAAAAGCTTTCAACTGGGGCCCGTTCAACTGAAAAAAATATGCATTGCCCTTATCGACCTGGAATATGTCAACAAAATGTATAAAAAACATTTAAACAGGAAAATAATCGGTTTACTTGGTTCGGACTTCTGTATCAGACAGGGCGTCATTATCGATTACCCTCATTTAACTCTTACAATCAGCCAACTGGAATAAAACATCTGTTTTTCCTGAATAAAGAAGTTCGTTTACATCGTTTTTCTTTCCTCATTTTCTCTTTCTTATTTCCAGATCTTTTTCAGACATACGACTTCTTTTTTAAATATCAACTTCGGATAAATCAGAAATAACAGTGATTATTTCAAAAAAATATTATACTTTTGCGCATTAAATCTTCGTGGAAGAACAAATAAAGTTTAAGTAATATAAAAAACAATTTTTAAAATGCGAAACAAAGGAGCGATAACACTACTCACGATAGCGCTCGCGCTAGTGAGTGCTTACCAGTTGTTTTTCACTTTCAAAACATCCCAGGTGGAGAAAGCAGCCCGGATATATGCCGCCGGCGATTCCGAGAAAGAAAGAGCATATCTGGATTCTATTGCTAACAAGAATGTATACAACTTTCTGGGGTTAGTAAAATTTACGTACAAGGAATGTAAGGAACTGGAACTTCCGTTAGGTCTTGACTTACGGGGCGGTATGAACGTTACGATGGAAGTTGACGTGGTAGATGTAGTAAAGAGCCTCGCAAATAACAGTCAGGACCCGGCTTTCTTAAAAGCATTAGACGAGGCTGTAAAGATGCGTACGACAAGTCCGAAAGATTTTGTAACGCTGTTCGGGGAAGCATTTACCAGAATTGCTCCCAATGCTCAGTTGGCTTCTCCTGATATTTTTGGTACTGTAGAGTTAAAAGATAAGATTAAAGTGGGTGCCAGTAATAAAGAAGTGTTAGATGTGATCCGTAAAGAAGCTGACGGAGCCATTGACAACACTTTCAATATTCTCCGCACCCGTATTGACCGTTTTGGGGTTGCACAGCCCAATATCCGTAAAGCAGATATCTCTGGCCGGATCAATATTGAATTACCGGGTATCAAAGATGCTCAGCGGGTAAGAAAACTTTTACAAGGAACAGCAGCTCTCGAATTTTACGAAACTTATGAAAATGCAGAGTTTTTCGAGAATTTAGTCAAAATCAATGAAAAGGTAAAAGAACTGCAACGTTCTGCAGACATTTTGAGCCTGAATAAAGATACCCTTCAATTAAGCGAAACGCTTGAAAAAGAAACGGTAACAACAGATACTCCGGACGAAGGTTTAAAAGCACTTATTGAACAAACTTCAAAAGATTCGCTTAATTCTATAAATGAAGAGGAAATGAGAAAACAAAACCCGCTTTTCTCACTTCTCATTCCGGCACAAGGACAAGATGGTTCTTTCCGGCCGGGATCCACGATAGGATATGCTTATCTCAAAGATACTTCAGCCGTCAATGCTTTATTGGCTCTTCCGCAAGTAAAAGCGTTGATACCCCGTAATGCGCGTTTATTATGGGAAATGAAACCGATGGGAGATATGGTCGCCTTGCATGCAATAAAAATTACGACCCGTGATGGAAAGGCTCCTTTGGATGGAGGTGTAGTGGTAGATGCCCGGAAATCTTTCGATGATCACAATGGAGGTGCTCCTGTTGTATCTATGAACATGAACGGAGAAGGTGCTAAAACCTGGGCCCGTTTGACAAAAGACAATATCGGACGCAGTATTGCGATCGTTTTGGACGGGTATGTGTGTTCTTCCCCTACGGTGCATTCCGAAATTAAAGGAGGTAGTTCCCAAATCAGCGGTAGCTTTGATGTGAAAGAAGCAGAAGACCTGGCAAATATTCTGAAGTCCGGTAAATTACCGGCCCCGGCCCGTATTATTGCTGATGAAATCGTCGGACCGTCTTTGGGACAGGAATCCATTCAAACCGGTATGTGGTCTTTCATCATTGCTTTTGCATTGGTATTATTTTACATGCTTTTCTTCTATAGTAAAGGTGCCGGTCTCGCTGCCGATATTGCTTTATTGGCGAACTTATTTTTCCTGTTTGGTATTCTGGCCTCCATCGGAGCTGTACTTACCCTGCCGGGTATTGCAGGTATCGTGCTGACCATGGGTATGTCGGTAGACGCTAATGTATTGATCTACGAACGCATCGAAGAAGAAAAGCGGGCCGGTAAAGGTTTGAAATTAGCAATCAAAGAGGGATATAAAAATGCTTATTCGGCCATCATCGACGGTAACGTAACGACTTTATTAACCGGATTTATCCTGTATTATTTCGGAGAAGGCCCGATTAAAGGTTTCGCAACAACTTTGATTATTGGTATTTTTTCATCTCTGTTCTGTGCCATTTTCATTACCCGCTTGATACTGGAACGCGCCTCCAGCAAGAGAGACAATGTACCTTTTACGACCGTCTTTACACAAAATTGGCTGAGGGATGTAAAATTCCCCTTCTTACAAAAACGGAAAATTTCTTATATTCTTTCCGGCACTGCAATTGTTCTTTCTGTCGTTTTCCTGTTTACCAAAGGCCTGGATAAAGGTATAGACTTTGTAGGAGGTAGAACTTATACAGTAACTTTCGACAGGCCCGTACAGGTAGAAGACGTTGCTGCAAGTCTGGCAGAAGTATACGGGAGTGCCCCTGAAGTAAAGACATTCGGTGGAGAAAACCAGGTGAGAATTACGACAAAATATAAAATTGATGCCGAAGGAACGGAAGTAGATGACGAAGTAGAAACCTTACTGTATGAAGGTTTAAAAGACTACTTACCCGACGGAACCAGCCGGGAACAATTCCTGGAAGTTAATCGTCAGATGTCAGAAAAGGTCGGTCCTGCTGTAGCAGAAGATATTACCCGTGCTGCAATTTGGTCGGTTGTACTGGCCTTGCTGGTTATCTTTGTCTATATCATGTTCCGTTTTTCTCAATGGCAATACGGAGCCGGAGCTGTCATCGGTCTGGCCCATAACGTCATCATTGTAATGGGAGTATTCTCAATATTCTCCGGAATATTACCTTTCTCCCTGGAAATTGATCAGGCCTTTATCGCCGCTATATTGACGGTAGTCGGATATTCTATCAACGATACGGTAGTGGTATTCGACCGTATCCGGGAATATCATACCCTCTATCCGAAACGGGATGATATGTCCGTTACAGACGCCGCTTTGAACTCTACCTTGAGACGTACTTTCAGTACTTCCTTATCAACAATTGTAGTACTGCTTGCTATTTTCATTTTCGGCGGTACTTCTATCAAAGGATTTATATTTGCCTTATTGGTAGGGATCTGCGTCGGAACATATTCGTCCCTGTTTGTCGCCACTCCGATTTCTTACGATCTGAGACGGATGTTTGATAAAAATAAAAAATAAAATACCTCTTTTACTTTAAAAAGCCACCTTCGGGTGGCTTTTTTGTTCTCTGCAAAGTTGTTAAAGTAGGGGAATCCGTAAACAAATTGCAACCTTTTTTTTACATTTGTAAGAAATGCATATTTCACCATTCCACGAGTTTTATTGATAGCATGAAGCAAAGACCAGTTTACACAGAACCTGAAAATTGTCAGGATTGTTACAAATGCATACGGGAATGTCCGGTAAAGGCTATCCGGATTGAAAACAACAAGGCTTATATTATTGCAGAACGCTGCATCTATTGCGGGCATTGTACGCAGGTATGCCCGACCGGAGCAAAGAAAATCAGAGACGGAGTACCGGCCGTAAAGGAAATTCTCAAACAGCATAAGCGGGTTATACTCTCTTTAGCCCCCTCTTATGCCAGTGAATTCGGGGATTTACCTGCTTCTTCCCTTATAGCTGCTATCAAGCGTCTGGGTTTCAGCGATGTATCGGAAACAGCTTTGGGAGCCGAATTGGTATCTGCTGCTGTAAACGAATATTTATTGCAATCTCCCGGTGGTATTTATATTTCTTCCGCCTGTCCTGTGGTAGTAGAGTACATCCGGAAATACGCTTCCGGCCACATTTCTTCCATCACCCCTCTATTTTCTCCTTTACTTGCACATGCCCGTTTTTTAAAAAAACAATACGGGGAAGATATCAAGGTTATTTTTGCCGGCCCCTGTATTGGAAAAAAGACAGAAGCCGATAACTTTAAAGAATTGGTAGAAATAGCCATCACCTTTAAAGACTTAAAACTATGGATGGAAAAAGAAGGGATTCATCCGGAAACAGAAAAAGGGGAAGGAATGCAGTTTATACCTTACAAATCCGGGAAGGGAGCACTTTATCCAGTTGAAGGAGGTATGTTGGCAGGTATAAACGGAGAGGACAAAAAAATTGTAAAAATGGCATTTTCGGGTATGGAAAACATACAGGACGTCATACGTAACCTGGACACTTCTCCCCGTAAAGATACTCTTTTCTTAGAACTTCTATCTTGTAAAGGAGGCTGTATAAACGGACCCGGGAAACTGAGTTCTTCTTCTTTAGCTATCAAACGGTACGATGTCACCCGGAAAACGGATTTAGAAGACAGAGATAAACGGTTAGATTTGTGTGAGCTCACCAATTATTATAAGGCAGATCAGCAAATGAAGGAAGAACATTACAGTGAGAATGAAATTTTACAGGCTTTAGCCGCAGTCGGCAAGACTTCGGCTGCCGATGAATTGAACTGTAGCGGTTGCGGTTATGATAATTGCAGGGATTTCGCAAGGGCTTTGCTGGCTGGTAGGGCTGAAGAGAACATGTGCGTTTCCTATATGCGGAAAATAGCCCATGACAAAGCAACTGTTCTGCTGCAAAAAATTCCGGCCGGCGTTATTTTAGCAGACCTGAATCTGAAAATCGTCGATATGAACCGGTATGCTGCCAATTTACTGGGAGAAGAAACAACCCTGGTATACGATGCGTCTCCCGGACTGCAGGGAGTAGCACTGGAGGATATCTGTTCCTTCTCCGCTCTGTTCAGGGCTGCTCTTTCTACAGGAAAAGAAATCATAGAACGGCAAATCCGGGAAGGAGAGAAAATATGGATGCTTTCCATTTACAATATTCAGCCTCATCGTTTAGTTTTCGGGCTTCTACAGGATTTACGGGAACCTTATGGTAAAACAGAATGGATGATGGGAAAAACCAAAGAGGTGATAAGCAAACATATGGAAACCGTACAAAAAATTGCCTGCCTGTTGGGTGAAAATGCGGCTTATACGGATGCGACCCTACGGGCAGTCATGGAAACAATGAAAGGAAAAGAATAATCCGTAGAGAACAAAACAAACGATCAGTATGTTGAACAGTCTTCCAGAAATTTTTATTGAGGTCGATTATTTTCAAAAAAATAAAGCCGGGAATCCGGTATGCGGCGACAGTTTTATGTCACAGAAACTGAAAGGGGAAGGGCGAATTATAGGAGTTTTATCGGATGGACTCGGCAGTGGCATAAAAGCGCGGGTTCTTTCTGCCATGACGACGACAATGGCGATGAATTATACAGCAATGAATGAAACCATACTCCGTACGGCCCGGTCAATTATCGATACTCTCCCAAAAGACGAAATAAAACAAATCGGTTATTCCACGTTTTGTATAGTGGATATCGATTGTTTCGGAAATACCAAGATAATTGAATACGAAACTCCTCCTTTTTATCTTTTCAGAAAAGGAGAGCGCTTACACATTCAAAAACAAAGAATTCCGATCGAACGTTCCGACTTAGCCGATTCTTACCTTTGGATATCCGAATTTTGTCTGGAAAAGGAAGACCGTTTGATCTGTTTTACGGATGGAGTAAGTCAGTCCGGAATGGGTTCGGAGAAACTTCCGGCCGGGTGGGAAACGGAAATTGAGGCCTATATTCAAAACCTGCTTCTCCGCCAGCCCGGTATTTCTGCTGAAGATTTATCCCGCCGTATTGTCATTCAAGCTGAAAAAAATGATGGTTATACTTTAATAGACGATGCCAGTTGTTGTGTCGTCTATAACCGTACTCCACGTAATTTGTTGGTATGTACCGGTCCTCCTTATGATCCGCAGAACGATAGTTATCTGGCAATACGGGTAAAAGAATTCCGGGGTAAAAAAGTTATCTGCGGCGGCACAACCGCCTCCATTCTGGCCCGGGAACTACACGTTTCTGTAAATGCCCTTCCCTGTCAAATTTCTGTAAAAGAGCCTCCTCTCTCCACTATGGAAGGAATTGATCTGGTTACGGAAGGCATATTGACATTGAGCCGGGTAGAACGGATTCTTTCGGGAGAAGAATCCGGGAAATCCCAAACAGAAGGAGCCGCAGAGCAGCTGGTCAAATTATTACATAACAGCGATCAGATAACCTTTATCGTAGGTACCTGTATCAATATTGCACATCAGGATCCGAATTTGCCGGTCGAATTGGAAATCCGCAGGAATGTTGTAAAGAAAATCAAATATTTATTAGAGACAAAATTCCTGAAAGATGTGGAAATTACATACCTTTGAGCCTTTAAAACAAAAGACAACAGTTTTTATCTGAAAAGCTAAATCATAAATTGTAAATCGATATCATATGTTATACGATAACTTTGCAATGCTCACCAAACGGGAGTTACTGATCAGAATTGTAAAATTATTAAAAAATGATGAGTTAGTTACAAAACTGAAATATCTGCCGGTAGAAATGCGTCCCCGCAACAAAAAGCCGGTCAGATGCTGCGTGCATAAAGACCGTTATATCTTAAAACACAAAATTATTTCCATACTGGGATTTGATATCGTAGACGAAGAAATCGATCTGATTCACTTATCGGAATTCGCCCGTATGGCTATGGCGAATAAAAATACCAAAGAAAATATTCTTTCAGTAGTACACGAAGCCTGTAGTGCCTGCATCCAGTCCCAATACGCGGTTACAAATCTTTGCCGTGGCTGTGAAGGGCGTCCCTGTGTAATGAATTGCCCCAAAACGGCAATTTCTTTTAAAGGGGGTAAAGCTTCTATTAGTACAGAAGACTGTGTCAGTTGCGGATTGTGTCAGAAAGTTTGTCCTTACCATGCTATCGTATATACTCCGGTACCTTGTCAGGACGCTTGTCCCGTAAAAGCAATCGACAAAGACGAAGAAGGGATCGAGCATATCGACAAAGATAAATGCATTTATTGCGGAAAATGTATGCAGGCCTGCCCCTACGGAGCAATCATGGAACGTTCTAAAATCATTGATATACACAAAACGATCACACATCCGAATAAAAAAATCATTGCTATCGTTGCTCCGGCAATTTACGGACAATTCAATGCTTCGGCCGGACAGATTTTATCCGCCATCAAACAAATTGGTTTCGACGATGTCATTGAAGTAGCGCTCGGAGCTGAAATAACGGCCAGTAAAGAAGCAGAAGAACTAAGGGAAAGAATGGAAAAAGGAGCCTCTTTTATGACTTCTTCCTGTTGTCCGGCTTATACGGGATGGGTAAATAAGCATGCGCCCATGCTCAAACCGTATGTATCCGACACGCGCAGCCCCATGGTCTACGCTGCTCGTTATGCCAAGGAAAAATATCCGGAAGCCGAAGTTGTTTTCATCGGCCCTTGTCTGGCAAAACGCTACGAAGCAGACTCCGTAACGGAAGTGGACTATGTGATGAGCTTTGAAGAATTAGGAGCTTTTATGGTCGCTTACGATATTAATGTAGCCAATTGCAGTGAAAAAGATCTCAATGAAGGTGTAACCCGTTACGGAAGGGGTTTTGCCCAAGCCGGAGGAGTCCGCGATGCCATTACCAATGCAGTAGGGAATGAGGTGACTACTATGGCCGTAGAAGGATTAGATAAGAAAAACCAAGCCCTGTTAAAAACCATGATAAAAAAGCCAGAAGCCCAATTCGTGGAAGTAATGGCCTGTGATGGAGGATGTATTAACGGTCCTTGTTCACTTGCTCCCCTCACCCTGGCAAAACGCCAAATAAAAAAAGTATTGGACAAATAAAGGCTAATTCGCAAAAACTGTCTTTAAAGAGGAAATCACAATTTATACCGATAAGGGGGAAGTAGCCCCCTTATTTATTTTACCTTTCTAATTAAGAATTTTCATTTCTTTACTGAACATCAGTTATACTTTCCGTATTTTCCCTTTTTCTCTACTTGTTCATTTGAGGATTTGTTTTACTAATTTTCCAGACAAAAAAAACCATTCAAATAAATATATAAATTTTAATTATTTATCGGCGAAAACATTAAATTTGTTGCGTTTCCTGTCTAACGATATTATTCGTCCTGTAACAGCAACAAAACAAAAACCTATTATTCATTCACAAGCTTGTTAATTACAGGCTAAAAATCACAGATTATGATAAAAAAACCTTTCACGTGGGTCATTGCCCTGATTATTGGAGGCAGTTGTTTCTTCAATGCATGTAGCGATGACAAAACAGAAGAAACCCCACCTGTAGAACCAACCTTAACGCTTACTGCCGGAGAAGTTACCCAAAATTCGCTGAAATTTGCAGTTGAGCTTAAAGATGCAGATAAATGTACTTACTTTTACACGGAAAGCAATGCATCCGTACCAAGTGTTTCGGACATACTTGCTTCCGGGAAATCCTTGTCCGTATCCGATACTGTTTTAATCGAAGACTTGAAGGCCGGTACAACCTACCGTATTTCAGCCGTTGCAGAGCGGGAAGATCTTTTTGGAAAAGTAGAATCCATCGAAATGAGTACGTTGACACCGACCCCCGTACCAGTCGTTACGCTGACGGAAGGTACAACCGGAACAGATACACTTACATTCCATGTAACGCTGACCAATGCCGAAAAAGCAGCTTATATTTGCAAGGAAAAAACCGATGCGCAGATGCTTTTACCGAATGCTGAAGAAATCATCAAAAACGGGACGGCAATTGTCCAGGCCGGAGAAGTGACGGTTGGGGAATTGAATGCAAACACCACTTATGTGATTGCAGTAGCTGCAGCAAACAAAGAGGTATTTTCTGAGGTCCCGTTTATCGAGATGACGACAGACGCTATAATCAGCGGTCCTGCCGTCTTCGACCGTCAAGTGGCCGGTGCCTATTACGGAGATATCCATGAAACCGGTTATGCTGAATATCATTTCGTACTGGCAGATGCAGAAACGACAGAGAACGACGGTGTATATACAACTGTGGGCGCAGGACGTACCATGAGCTTCGACTTGTATCAATTTTCCCCTTATAATCTTGACAACATCACTCTTCCTGCCCGTACCTACCGATACAACACCAATTACGGTATGAATACTTTTGCACCGGAGAAGACTTTTTGCATGGTCAACAACGGTAAAGGCAAAATCACGAAAATTGAATTCAAAGCCGGAACAATCGAAGTTGATTTAATCGGTACCAACTATACAATCACAGCCAATCTTACAACCACAGCCGACGAAGAATTCACGGCCAGTTACAGTGGTACATTAAATATCGAAAATAAGGCGAAAGTACCGGAAGGCCTTCCTCAGATTGAAAAAGACATTACCGGATTAAATTTTATACGGGCACTGGCTGCATATTACGGCACTTCCCGCGTCGATAATTGTATTGTAAACCTTTACGATGTAGAGCCTAAAGTGTCCGAAGGTTCCGATTACCTTTCAAAAGCCGGACACCTTGTATCCCTCGATCTTTCGACAGCATTATCTGAACAGATGCAACTACAGGAAGGTACTTATACAGCTTCTAAAACCTCTGAGCCGGGTACATTCCTGCCGGGTTATGATGAAGAATTTATGGGCATGGTACTTCCTTTAGGCACCTATTGCGAAGAACGGAATGACAGCTATGAATCGATTTACGGTCGTATTACAGATGGTACGGTAACAATTTCGAAAGTTACTGAAGGGTATCGTTTCGTCCTCAATTTTACCACCGACAAAGGTTATAAAATCTCCGGAAACTATGAAGGAAAAGTAGAGTTTACCGACAAACGTTCCAACGGATCGAATATTCCAGCTGCAGAAACGGCTAAGGCTCTGAAAATCCGCCGTCAATAATTTATTTAAGTTAAATAAAACCGGCCGGAGCATAAGTTTCGGCCGGTTTTATTCATTTGTCCGGTATAGATAAAAGGCGAAAATATTACCCTATCAACAAAGAGGCATATCTGTTATAGAATTAAAAAACAAATACCCGTCAAATACGGATTAAATATAAAACAGATTTTACCACATGCAGTTGTAAAAACCAATAAACCATATTATTTATTTCTTTTGAACAAACGCCGGAGTACACTGGCTAAATCCTCTCCTTCTGCATTATGCACCATTGAAATACTCCGGAAAGTTCCCGTTTCTTCTTCCCCGACGCCCATTTGTACGGGATAGATTAATACACAATTATTGGTTTGAAAATATTTATTCATATAAGCCGGAATCAAAGCCATCTGTCTGGAATAAGAAGAAAAATTACGACGGCTCATCACAACCATTAAAGCATCATCCGGTTTCACATCCCGGGATATGATCAGAAAATCATCCCAGTTGGTAAATTCAATAAATTCCGCACTGACATTATGTCTGGCTTGTACGTCTTTTAAAATAGAAAGTAAAGCTGCATTTCCGTAAAAAACGATTTTACTATTTGTATTGCGAACCATATTCCATACTCTCACTAACCAATAAGGGAAACCGACTTCCAGTTCTGCATTTTCCGGAATCAGCATAATGTATCTTTTCAAGGTTGACAAAGGTTGTACCGGCCGGTATACAAAAGTAGTGGTAGCACATTTTGCCACAATCCCTTCAACCAGTTCTCCCAAAAAAGTATTTGTGATATCAGAAGCTTTACGTAGCCCTAAAACAATATCGGTTATTTTATGTTCTTTTACCACATTTTTTATTCCGTTCACTACATTTATATCATAACGCATCAAAGTATGAATCACGTCATCTGTTGCAGCAGCGGTCTTGGCTGCCTTATTTAAAAGGGTCTGGGACCTTTTCTCTGCAGCCCTGTCATTGCTGTCCGATTTTATAATACTGAGAGCCATCATCGTAGCTTTACACTTCTGGGATTTCACCGTGACTCCCAAGCTAATCAATTCTTCTACGGTTTCTATATTACTTAAAGGGATCAGTATACGATCTTCCGTATCGCTCTTATCAACTAACTCTTCCCCTGCCATTTCTGCCAAAGCTACATTCTGAGCTCCTTTTTGAGTTACAAAAGAAGCAATCGTACAAGTTACCAATATCATGATAATGGTTCCGTTCAGCACATTCTCATCCAATAACCGGATCGGTTCTCCCGTAGAAGAAGTACCGAGAATTACCTGATATCCTACCATAACAGCAGCTAATGTTGCCGCAGCCTGGGCATTAGACAAGCCGAACAGCAACCGTCCTTCATCCCGGGTATAATGAAGACTTTTCTCGGTCACCCAAGCCGCAATATACTTCGCAGCAGTTGCAATGACACACATGACAATGGCTACCCAAAGAGAATCCCATCCCTGGGCAAAAACGCGGTAATCCACTAACATTCCCACTCCAATCAGGAAAAAAGGGATAAAAAGGGCATTCCCGACAAACTCAATCCGATTCATCAAAGCAGAAGTATTGGGAATCAACCGGTTCAATGCCAAACCGGCCAAAAAAGCCCCGATCACATCTTCCAATCCTGCCACTTTCGCCAGAAAAGAAGCCAGGAATACCAATGCCAGAACAAAGATATACTGGGCAATATGATCCTCATACTTTTTAAAAAACCACCTTCCCAACATCGGGAAAATAATCACTACAACCGCAATAAATACAATTGTAGAAATCGTTAATTTTACCCAAAACTGTCCATTGATATCTCCTGTAGACATGCCGACAATCACAGCTAAAACCAACAACGCCAGCAAACAGGTAACTACCGTCCCACCTATGGAAATATTTACAGCCCGGTTTTTAGTCACCCCATATTTACTCACAATAGGATAAGTCATCAAAGTATGGGAAGCAAACATACTGGCCAGTAAAACAGAAGTCGGCCAGCTAAAATCCAAAAGATATATTCCGGCAAGTGTTCCCATGATCATCGGGATAAAAAAAGTCAGCAATCCGAAATACATACTTTTATTATAATTCTTTTTCAAGTCGGCTAAATCTATCTCCAATCCTGCAACAAACATGATATAAAGTAATCCGACTTTTCCGAAAAGTTCGATGCTGCTATCCCGGGCCATAATATCCAACCCATTCGGTCCTATAAGGGCTCCTGCAATAATCAATCCGATCAGATCCGGTATTTTTAAACGATAAAGTAAAATAGGAGCCAACAAAATAATAAACAATAATACCGAAAATATTAAAACCGGATCCGTTAACGGGAACTGCAATACACTTTGTAACATACTCATGTTCATTAATAAACAGGTAACTTTTTCACAACGGACAGCGACCTGCATTCATTTACTTTCTCAACGACCTGCTTAAATCCCTATTCAACCTTCCACGACAGACGGGTAGGCCCGTTGAATTACCATCACTCTTAAAATACAAAAATACGATAAAAAAGTGGGATTGGGAAATTCCGATAAAGCAAGGAATATTCCCGTTATTGATAATCCCCCGGGGACGGGGGAAGGTGCTAAATTTAAACTTCAGGCTAGCAGATACGACAGTTTAGTTCCAATTTACAGGATGACACAATTACAACCTGAAAAAGAATCTTTCACTTCAGTGATTTTACCGTCCTCAACTATCAGATAATCAATATCGCCCAACGAACCGATAATATACCTCTCTGCCGTATTTAATTTATGGCTGTCTGCGAGAACAATTGTTCTGCAGGCCCGTTCCAACATCAACCGTTTGATTACTGATTCTTCTCTGTCGGGAACGGACAAACCGATCTTCGGATGAACACTGCACACACCTAAAATCAACCAGTCGGCACGGATCATTTGTAATACCTGAAATACAGGAACCCCGACAGTTACTTGTGAATCTCTGAAAACCGTCCCTCCAAAGAACACCACTTCGATAGCAGAACGTCCCATTAATTGAGCAGGAATACACCCGGCGTGGAATTCACATCACTCCGCAGGATTTAAACGGTATAGAAGAGTATTCCGCTTTTCCGAATTTAAAATCGATTGTCAGTTCAAAAGGATTTTTCCGTTATGCTCCTGTCATGACAGGAAGCGTTGAAGGACTGCAATACCTGAATAAAAAATACGACGTACTGATTGTATCCTCAGCTACAGAGTTCCTGAATTGCCTGGATGATAAACAAGCATGACTGAAGGAACATTTTCCATTCATCTCCTGGCGTCAGCTGGTATTTTGCGGAAAAAAGGACAGTATTACGGGAAATATCATGCTAGACGATCATCCTAAAAATCTTTCATATTTCCAAGGAGAACGATATATATTCACACAACCCCACAATATAAATATTGAAAACTCCACTTATCACAGGGGATACAGCTGGAAGGAAATCATGGAAAACTTATAACACCCCATCATTTCTGCCCCAGCAGGAACACTTTTCCACTCATTTATTTGAGGATCACATAATTAATGTAATCCTCTTCTATTCATCAAATCCTTTAAAATAATATCTTATTCTTCGTACCTCATTATCGTTTGTTCACGATCGGCGCCGACAGATACAATTTTTACCGGGACTCCGGTCTGTTCCTCTATAAAGCTTACATAAGCATTAAACTCTTCCGGGAATTCATCCTCAGAAGTCATCTTTGTCATATCTGTTTTCCAGCCAGGGAATTCCTCGTATACAGGTTCTATCCCTTCGGTAACTTCATAGGGGAACTCTTCAGTAATCTCATCGTTAATCTTATAAGCTACACAAGCTTTTATGGTATCAAAAGAATCCAGGACATCGCTCTTCATCATAATCAATTGAGTTACCCCATTAATCATGACAGCATATTTCAGAGCAACCAGGTCCAACCATCCGCAACGACGGGCCCTACCGGTTACGGAACCGAATTCATGTCCTAAAGTAGACATGGCTTTGCCTACTTCGTCGAACAGCTCCGTCGGGAAGGGGCCACTCCCTACGCGGGTACAATAAGCTTTAAAAATACCATATACTTCTCCGATCCGGCGGGGAGCAACGCCTAAGCCTGTACAAGCGCCGGCACAAATTGTATTGGAAGAAGTAACAAAGGGGTAAGAACCGAAATCGATGTCCAGCATAGTCCCCTGGGCTCCTTCTGCCAATACGGTCTTACCTTCTTTCAGCAAATTATTAATGACATGTTCGCTATCAATCAAAGCAAATTGTTTCAAATATTCGATAGCCTCAAACCATTCTTTCTCCAATTCTGTAATATCGTATTGATAATTCAGGGCTTTCAGTATTGTTTCGTGTTTTGCTTTTGCCTTTGCATATTTTTCAGGAAAATTATGCAGGATATCTCCTACCCTTATGCCGTTCCGGCTAACCTTATCTGTATAAGCCGGTCCGATTCCTTTTCCTGTCGTACCAATTTTAGCATCTCCTTTTGCTGCCTCATAAGCAGCATCCAACATACGATGTGTAGGTAAAATGAGGTGGGCTTTTTTAGAAATACATAACTGCTGACGGATATCGTGACCGCTTGCGGCCAAACCTTCTGCTTCCTGTTTGAAAAGCAAAGGATCCAGAACTACTCCATTTCCGATAATATTCATTTTTCCACCCTGAAATATTCCGGATGGAATAGAGCGCAAAATATATTTTTCTCCAGCAAACTCCAAAGTGTGACCAGCATTCGGACCTCCCTGAAAACGGGTTACCAAATCATACTTCGGTGTTAGAACGTCTACCACTTTTCCTTTCCCTTCATCTCCCCATTGTAATCCAAGTAACACATCTACTTTCATTTGTATTATTTTATTAAAATGATTTCTGATTATCCTATAATAATTCAAAAATCGAGTTATAATTATTACTATTTGCCTTACCTTCTTTTTTCATTATTCAACGAAATGGCCAGGCTTTCTTTCACTATATCACATAAAAATTGTTTCTCCGGGGAACATTGCCGAAAAAACACAAACGTACAAAGTTAATCTTTTTAAAAGAATTTCTATCTTTTCCTTTCTCTTTTTACAAGATTAAATTTTGCAGCATACAGTCTTTTTCCCTGAACAGCCGATACTTCCGCAGCGATATTTTTATTTTTTTCCCAACTGACAAGACTTACAAATACCATAGATATACATTAAACGATGGTGTACAGAAAAGTTACGCTTCCCGGCAATATAATCCGTTATTTCATCCAGGCGATTGTCAGAAAATTCTTCCACCTTTCCGCATTTCAGGCAAATCAGATGTTCGTGCCGGTCGTTATTATATGCTCTTTCAAACTGAGCGGTATTATTTTTAAACTGATGTTTGATCACTAAATTACAATCCAGTAATAACTCTATTGTATTATAAATCGTCGCCCGGCTTACCCGATAATTCTTTTTATTCATTGCCATAAAAATGGATTCAACGTCAAAATGTTCGGGACGGGAATAAATTTCTTCCAATATGGCATAGCGTTCCGGTGTTTTCCGGCAACCTTTTTTTTGCAGGTAAGCTGTAAAAACTTCCTTTACCACATCTTTCATTTTCCCTGTATTCATTCGTAAATAACATCAATTTTCAAGATTCTCTACCCGGGATACTTTTTCGACTCCTTTCAGAGAAGATATTTTGGAAATCAAACGATTCAAATCGGCTGTATTATGTACATACACATGAATCATCCCTTCAAAAATACCATCTTTCGTCTCAAAGTGTATCATCCGCATATTTACACTGTTTTCTTTGGATATAACCGCAGTGATATCGCTCACGACTCCCACTCTGTCAATACCGGATAGCTGCATGATAGCTGGGAAAGACATGACTTTGTGAGTTACCCACCGCACGGGTACGATCTTATCTCCATAGCTGGACATCAACCGGATAGCTTCCGGGCATTTACGCTTATGAACCATCACTTTTCCTCCGATATTGATTCCCACCACATCGTCTCCCGGTATAGGATTACAACAAAGGGAAATGACAATATCGGTATTTTCGTCATTTACCTCATCCTCCCGGCTATCCCTGTTTTTCCGGTCTTCGTTATCCCTGTCACTCCAAAGGAATTGCAGCTTCCAATACTTCATAAATCTATTTTCAGCTTTCTTTTTCAACTCCTTTACGATCTGTTCTCTTGTCAGCGCGTTTTTAGCAATCTCAGCATACAAATCCTCTTTATTTTTCAACTTCAACTGCGCCAGTATTTTTTTCAGGGGCTCGGATGTAGAAGGTAATTTCAGTTCTTTTACAATCCCGTCAAATATGACAATACCCCGCCGGATCTGATCTTTTCTTTCTTTTTTAAATGCCGCATCAATATGGGATTTCGCCTTTGCCGTTACGACAAAATCCAGCCATTCCCTCTGGGGCTTTTGTCTGTCACTGGTCAGCACCTCTACCTGATCTCCGCTTTGAAGCACATAACTCATCGGCACCAACTTATGATTCACTTTGGCTCCGATACAGGTATTCCCGATCTCTGTATGTATATCGTAAGCAAAGTCCAAAGCGGTTGCTCCTTTAGGTAAAGTCTTCATATGTCCTTTAGGGGTAAACACCCGGATTTCTTTAGCGAAAAGATTCAGTTTAAACTCATCCAGGAATTCCAAAGCATCGGAATCAGATTGCTCCAGCATTTCCTTAATCCCGGCAAGCCATTTATCCAATTCAGAATTGCCTTCTCCTCCCTCACTTTTATATTTCCAATGTGCAGCTAAACCTTTTTCAGCGATCTCATCCATCCGCTGGGAACGGATCTGAACTTCAATCCACTGACCAGAAGGCCCCATCACAGTTACATGCAAAGCTTCATATCCATTCGCTTTAGGCGTGCTTACCCAATCCCTGATCCGCTCCGGCTTCGGCCGGTATAAATCAGTTATCAGAGAATAAATATTCCAACACTGCCACTTTTCAGGTTGCTCTGTTTTAGGATTGAATACAATCCGCACGGCCAGTAAGTCATAGATTTCATCAAAACTGATATCCCGTTTCTGCATTTTCAGCCATACCGAATACACACTTTTAGTACGGGCGGTTATGGTATATTCATACCCGTTTATATCCAACTTTCCCCGGATAGGTTCAATAAACTTTTCAAACAAACCGGAATATTCCCTGTGGTAAGCTTCTATTTTTTTATCGATTACTTCGTATTCTTCTGGATGCTCGTATTTTAAACTCAAGTCTTCCAATTCTGTCTTAATGGCATGAAGCCCCATACGGTGGGCCAGAGGAGCATAAATGTATAAGGTCTCGCTGGCAATTTTTACCTGCTTATGTTCCGGCATAGAAGATAACGTACGCATATTATGCAAACGATCGGCGATTTTAATTAAAATCACCCGCACATCATCGGCCAAAGTCAGGATCATTTTCCGAAAACTTTCCGCCTGCTTACTGGTATCCGATCCCATTACCTCCCGGATCTTCGTCAGACCGTCTACCAGAGAAGCGATCTTCGGACCAAATAAACTGGCAATATCATCAACCGTATACTCAGTATCTTCCACGACATCATGCAACAAGGCGGCTACAACAGATTTCGTTTTCAGCCCGATCTCCTTTGCCGTTATTTTGGCGACAGCTATCGGATGCAAGATATAGGGCTCTCCCGACCTTCTTTTCATCCCTTTGTGGGCCTCATTGGCAAAATCAAATGCCTTCTTTATTAACTGTTTACTTTCCTTTGTTGTACCGGGCCATAGTGAGGCGAGCAAATCGTCGAAAGCATTTTTTATTAATTCCTGGTCTGTCATCATCTCCTCCTTTACTACAACTAAAAGAAATAAATTCCCTTTTTCTGATCCTTGCCTGCCGGGAACCTATTTTCATCTCTTTTAGAAATTGTCAGCAAGCTATCTCAAAGATATAAATTCTCGTAAATATATACGATTAGCAATCATAAATTCTGAAAAAATATAAAAAAATTTATAGCTGATCTGTCTTTCCGGTTTTTATCTTTTACCTTACAAAAATCATAGTTCTATTTGCTCTGCAGACAAATTCTTTCCTATAAACATCCCCGCCATACGATCGAACAAGCCTGTCTTTTCTGTAGTCAAATAAGATACATTCCCTTTTTTCCCAATCCGCTTTTCCATTTCGGGATGCCGGACCAAATAATCCCGTAAACGGTCGGCAACAATATGTCCCTGTTCGATTAACTTTACGTCGGCGGGCATATAGCGGGCGATCAAAGTGCGCAGCAAGGGATAATGGGTACATCCCAGGATAACAGTATCTATTCTGGGATCGGCCGCAAATAATTCGTCTGCATATTTCTTCACAAAATATTCAGTTCCTGCTCCGGTTAATTCATTGTTTTCCACTAAAGGGACCCACATCGGGCAAGCGACCTGAGTAATATGAAAACAACCCGGGCCGTATAATTTTTCTATCTCCAACAGATAAGATTCAGAAGCAACAGTCCCTTTCGTAGCCATAATACCGATATGCCCGTTGCGGGTATAATTAGCCAAAGCTTCTACACTCGGGCGGATAACCCCCAAAACCCTCAGGCTGCTATCCAAACGGGGCAGATCGACTTGTTGAATAGTACGCAATGCCTTAGCAGATGCTGTATTGCAAGCCAGAACCACCAGTGGACAACCCAGTTCAAAAAGTTTTCTTACAGCCTGATCCGTATAACGATAAACGACATCGAAGGACCGGGTTCCATAAGGTGTACGGGCATTGTCTCCTAAATACACATAATCGTACTGAGGTAAAACACTCATTATTTCTTTTAAAACAGTCAATCCCCCGTATCCCGAATCGAATACTCCAATAGGCCCTTTTATTTTATCCATATAAGTCCAAAGATTTAGTTCAAAAATACAGAGGAATTTGTATAAACCGAAAATTTTAGCATAAAAAAAGCCGCCTTAAAGGCGGCTGATCTTATTTTTCTTCCTTATTGAATTCCCAGTTTCTTTTTCACCAAAGGCAAAATATCTTCTGAAGTTTCCGAAACATATAAAATAGCTCCGGAATTCATATCGAAAATATAAGTAAAACTATTTTCTTTTGCTACTTCCTGAATTGCTTTATGTGCTTTATCCATAATCGGTTGTAAGAGTTCGTCCTGAGATTTCTTGAATTCATTCATTGCAATTTCCTCAAACTTCTGAATCCGTTGACCCAATTCCTCAATTTCCTGTTGTTTGGATGTCTTAATAATATCAGAATAGGTCGCTTCATTTTTCTGATAATCTGTCACGAGATTTTGCCATTGTGTTCTCAGGTTCTGACTTTCTTTTTGAATGTCATCTTGTTTGGATTCCAGCTGTTTTTGTGCAGCAGCCATTTCAGGCATAGCAGCAATCAATTTGCTACTTTCGATATGTCCTAATTTAACCGGTTTCTGCTGAGCAGAAACGCCAAGTGCGGCTACCATAAATACCGCCAATAACAACCATTTCATTTTATTTCTCATTCTATTCGTTTTTTATTTTGTCTATTGAAAAATCTGTCCCAATAAGTTGCCTGTTAGTCAGTACAAAAATAATAAAATAATTAAGCTTTTCAATTCCTTAATGAAATTAGAATTCTGAAAAATAGCCATAAATATTTAACAAATTCCAAAAGTCACTCTGTTTTCCAATCCACTTTTCCAATTCCTTAAAATTCCTGACCCAGTACGAAGTGGATTTGTGAACCGGAAGCTCCGGGACGTCCCGGTACATCATCGAAACCATATCCCCAGTCTATACCCAACATGCCGAACATTGGCAAAAATACCCGGACGCCTACTCCAGCTGAACGATATAGATTGAAAGGTTCAAATTCTTTCAGTTCATACCAGGAATTACCGGCTTCCAGAAAACACAATGCATAAATAGTAGCGGACTGAGACAAAGTAATCGGATACCGTACTTCCATAGTCCATTTGGAATACAAACTGGCATCGGCAGCATTCGGAGCAATAAAATTAGAACCGGCATTTGTCAAAGAACCGTTTTCATATCCTCTCAAACCAATATACTCACGTCCGTACAAACTATATCCGGACATTCCGTCACCTCCCATTTCAAAACCTTCAAAAGGAGAACGTTTATATTTATTGTAATATCCCAAGAAACCGTATTGTACTCCTGCATATAAAACCAGTTTTTCGTTCCGGTCCAGAGGCATAAACATCTTTCCGCTAAACTTCCATTTATGATATTCAATCCATCTGTATCTTTCTTTCTGGGTTAATGTATTACTCTTATAATTGTTTCCGTCAAACCAGGAATAAGGAAGAGTAAAGGTTAATCCCAACATGAAATCGCTGCCTTTACGGGTATAAAGCGGATTATCAATAGAGCTGCGTCTTAACTGGAAAGCAAATGAAAGATTATTGGAATTACCATTACTAAATATATAATAAGGCCAGTTCCTCAACCGATAACGTTGGTAAGACAGCTCCGTATACATGGTAAAAAAGTCGTCCGGCCATGTAATTCTTCTTCCTAAACCGACACTAAATCCGAAAGTAGTCATCAACTGATTATCATCGTATAAATCCTTAGAACTATTTACATAATAAGAATGGTTATAATAATTTGAAGAATATCCGGTCTGCCGGGAATAATAGGCAGACACACTCAAGGAATTCGGTTTTTTACCTCCCAGCCAGGGTTCCCGGAAAGAAGCGCTGACAGAGGTATAATATTTACCATTTGTCTGATATTTCAAACTCAGCGTCTGTCCGTCTCCCTGAGGCAATGGACGATAAGAATCCCAATTGAAAATATTCCGGATAGAAAAATTTGTAAACGTCAGGCCGACAGAACCGATAATCATACCGGCCCCCCAACCTCCGGAAAGTTCAACCCGGTCGTTTGCTTTTTCAACAACACTGAAAATAATATCGGCTGTCCCGGATTCCGGATCAGGTTTTACATCCGGTTTGATCTGTTCGGGATCGAAATGGCCTAAATTAGCCAATTCCCGCATACTTCGCATGACATCTTCCCGGCTGAACAATTCTCCCGGGTATACATACAGCTCACGTCTGGCCACATGCTCATGTGTACGGTCATTTCCTTTAATAATTACCCGGTTAATTGTCGCCTGAGGACCTTCGAAAATACGGATTTCCACATTTATAGAATCCTTACCTACTACCGTCTCTACCGGTATGGCCCGGAAAAACAGATAACCGTTATTTACATATAATTTGTCGACTGCCGTATTTTCATCGTCTTTCAAACGTTCATTAAAATACTTTTTATTATAAACATCCCCTTTCTGAATATTCAATATACGGGATAATCGTTCAGAATCATATACGGTATTCCCCACCCAGGAAATATTGTTGTAATAGTACCGTTGACCTTCGTTTACATCAATATATATTTTCACCCGTTTCGGGGAAATCTGTACTACACTATCCGAAACAATAAGGGCATCCCGGTATCCTTTTTCATTGTATTTATCCAATAAATTATATTTATCGTCTTCGTAGCTATCCTGAATATATTTCGAAGATTTAAAAAAGTTGACCAGAGACTTTTCTTTCGTTTTTTTCATGGCCCGCTTGAGTACGGAAGCTTTCACGTCTTTATTGCCGGTAATGACAATATCCTGAATTTTTATTTTATTATTCCGTTCGATTACTACATCCAATACAACAAAATTATCCCGTTCCGGATCATCCCGCTGTAACACTTTGACGGAAATGTTGTAAAATCCTTTTTCTTTAAAATACTTCTCGACAATATGCTTTAAATTAGAAATCATATTATCGGTTACCTGGGTACCCGGTAATGGATTAATACGTTCTTTAATCTTATTTTCTTCCGACTTCTTTAGACCGACATAATTGATCTTGGACAACTTCTGCCGTTCCTGTAAATTCAGTATCAGATACACTTTATTACCGACGATCTTATCGACAGCAATGGTTATATCCGAAAAAAGCCCATTGGAATATAAACGTTTTATAGCCCTTGTCGGTGCGTCGCCGGGTATCTTAATTTCAGAGCCGATTGTAAGTCCCGCCAACTGAATCAATGTCTCCGGATCATAATGGTCCGCAATTCCAGTCACCTCAACGCCAGCCAGTTCATAAGTCTTAGGAGAGGAATAATATACCTCCGCACCTCTCAATGTATCAGCAGATTGCGCCCAGCTCCGGGAAAAACAAAAAAAGGTTACTATAAGACAAAGAATTATCCTTCTTATCATCTGTTTTATCTCATTACAAATATTTACTCTTATTCAAATCAAAATATCCGAAATTATCAATTGTTTTCCAGCTGTTCACCTGTTTTTCCGAAGCGCCTTTCTCTCTGCTGAAAATTACGGATTGCCAAATATAAATCATCTTTTTCAAAATCAGGCCAAAATTTATCAATAAAATAAAATTCAGTATATGCACATTGCCATAAAAGAAAATTACTCAAACGGCATTCTCCGCTCGTCCGGATTAATAAATCGGGATCGGGAATATCCGTAGTGGTAAGATAAGTAGCGAAATCAGCTTCCGTCAAAACCTCTACATCCGGAATAAGACCTGCTTTATAAGCGCCGGCTATTTTTTTCGCTGCTTCCAGTATCTCCCAACGCGCCCCGTAACTCAATGCCAATATCAACTTCAGCCCTTTGTTTGCAGCGGTATTTCGTATCAATTCCTCTAATTTCACTTGGACGGAAGCAGGTAAATCTTTAATATTCCCAATCACCTTTACCACAACCCCCTGCTGTATTAAACCGGCCATTTCCCGCATAATTGCATCCACCATAAGGGACATCAATGCATTGACTTCCTCCCGGGGACGTTTCCAGTTTTCCATTGAAAAAGTATAAAGAGTTAAATACTCCAAGCCAATCTCTCCTGCCGCCTCCACGATCTTCTTTACCGTATCTACTCCTTTCTGATGCCCCAAAATACGATTCAGACCTTTCGCTTTTGCCCACCGTCCGTTACCATCCATAATTATGGCCACATGCCTCGGCAAATTTTCTCTTTCTATTAATTTAAGCATATTATATAATCACAGGTCCATTACTAAAAATTTTCCAATTAAAGCATACTTCTTCCTTGCTTCCAGATTTAACAATAATCCTGAATTTTTTCATTTCTCTCTCCACACAAAAAATTTGTCTCCTCCCTTTAAAAAGGAACTTTCTCTCTTTACGATATCTTTAACTTCGTAATTACCTGTGAAATTGAGGGACAAATTTAATTTCTCTTTTTCAATTTAATTTTCAAGGATATCCATTTTCCGCCTCTCTTTGCTTATCCATAAAAATCGTTCAAAGATAGTAACAATCATAAGAAAAGCGAAGGGTGAAAAGTGAAAAAACGGGTAATAAATACAAAGAATGTATAATATTACTTATTTTAAAAGGCAAATTATTCCTGAAATCTTTTCTAAATCAGAAAAGGAATGTTTTCAATTTATTTTTCTGCTCCGTTCCGGTTCCGGAAATCTTCTCCCCATCCTAATTTATTTCGCAACGTTCCATAATAATTATGACCGGGCAGATTAACAACCCGGATTTTAAATTCCCCATTTCTAATTTCAATTTCACAATCATCTTTCATTTTTTCTATGCGGGAATCCAGGCTCAATATAAAATCCCCGGAACGACCTTCTACTTTTAAGCGGATAATTGCATTATCCGGAACCAGCAAGGTACGCATCGTCAAATTATGGGGACAGACAGGAGTCAGAATAATATTTTTACATTCCGGATTTACGATCGGCCCGCCACCGCTCAGGGAATAACCAGTAGACCCCGTAGGAGTAGCCACAATTAACCCATCAGCCCAATAAGTGGTGAGATAAACATCCCCGATATAGGCATGTATTTTCAGCATGGAAGACGTATCTGTTTTATGTACGCTTACTTCATTTAAGCCGTAATTAAATCCGGAAAACGCTCTTCCCTTTACAACCAAACGCAATACATTTCTTTCCTCAGTTGTATACTGCCCCTTTACAATATACGCTACAGCAGCATCTATTTCTTCTACAGCAATATTTGCCAAAAAACCCAAATGTCCGGTGTTCATCCCTAAAACCGGTATTCCACTGTCCTTAACATATAACACGGCATCTAAAAAAGTCCCGTCGCCTCCAATACTCAATAACATTTCTGCCCCGGTTGCTTTCAGGCTATCCCGGTCATAAATGCCGCGGAATAAACCGCAGCAATCAAAACGTTCGGCTAATATCTTTTTAAAATTATCTTCACAATCCAGGAGAATATTCTGTTCTTTCAATTGACAAAGCATTTTTCTCAGATAAGGGAAAAACTCGTCATTCACATTCTTCCCGTATATGGCTATAATTTTAGGTCCCATTTTTCAGAAGTTATTACTATTTTTCGGTCGTTTTTTTCTCACCTTAACTTTCTCTGCAGGGGTTGGAAAGCGGTTTTCTGCATTCCGGATGACTCCCTGAATGCGTAAAGCCAATTCCCGGCACTCCTCATCCAATTTATCGGCTACAGAATTATGAATATAACGGTAATAACGCGCCGTATGCAACATATGCCGGATTTCATTGCAGGCAGATTCCGCCTCGGTCAGAAAAGCACAATATTGCACCGGCGATCCTGCCTGCCTGGAAGCTGTCAGATTTCCCAATATTGCTAAGACAACACGACGGAAATGGCAGTTGAAATGATAACTCCCGATATCAGAAATCTGTTTATATATTTCTTCTATTAAATTTTCAGCATTTTGCCACATTTGCATCTCACCGATATTCATTTTCCTGTTCATATTCTCTCTGCATTTGTACTATTCGGGAAAGACCGGAATATCCTTTTTAAGAGGGACTAAAGATACAACTTTTTACACAGAAAACAGGCGTATCTTCTGTTAATTATAAAGAAGCATTTCCCCATCAAAAATCTCCAAACCAGTCTCCGGTAACAGGAGTTTGCCTTTTATCAGTGAAACAATTGCAAGGTTCTCCGAGTTTTCCTTTTAAAAAGTCAAAATGTAAGATGTATATTTCTTAATTTTATCCTACATTTGTGATGTAAATTTTAAACATTAAAGATATGTTGCCTAAATTTCTTATTGCAGACAATTCACAAGAAGCCATTGATTTGGTGTATGTTGTCCACACAGAAACGCCGCGCTGCATTATTCAATGTGACCTTGATGGTTTTTACAGTAACCAGCGTATCTATTGGATCGACGAAGAGCCGCTTTCACAGGACGATATTGACACTTTACTAGAAGAAGCGGAGGAATTTTATGAAAAAGAACTGGATAACCAAGAAGACATTTATGATGAAGAAGAATAGATATTGTTAATCTGCCGGTATACTCCAATTCCTTCTCTTCTAGAGGGGGAATGCTATTATTTATCTGTAGTTTACTAAAGTAAAAAATAATGTATACAAAAGAAGACTTAAAAGAATTTAAACGCCGCAAAATAAAACCAGAACAAATTGACAAGCAAATGGAAAACTTTAAAAAAGGATTTGAATTTGTCAATTTAGCAGAACCAGCTACCTTAAATAACGGAATAAAATCGATCCCGGCAGAGGAGGAAAATTATCTGATCGATTTGTATGAAAAAGGAAGCCAGAAAGCCGATGTGATTAAAATGGTTCCGGCCTCGGGATCCGCAAGCCGTATGTTTAAAAAGCTTTTTACGTTCATGGAAACCTACAAAGGAGGAGCGGAAGAATTTCTGAAATTTGTACAGGATAAGAGTCCCGACAGTATGCATGAATTTTTCTTGCATCTCAATGAATTTCCGTTCTATACCCATTTGAAAAATATCATGTGGAACGACGGGCAGAATTTGGAAAAAATGCTCGAAAAGAAAATGTTTGCCGACATACTGGCTTATATTCTCACAGATAAAGGGCTAAACTACGGGAATACCCCGAAAGGACTGATTGATTTCCATGTATACCGTGATTTCGTCAGAACTCCTTTCGACGAGCATCTGGTAGAAGCTGCCCTCTATGGTAAAAAGGGCCGGGAAGCTCATCTGCATTTTACCGTTTCGGAAGAATATGTGCCGCGTTTTAAAGATCGTTTAGCTAAAGTAAGCAGGGTTTTTGAGAAAATGTTCAATGTAAAATACAAAGTTACATTCTCCATACAAAAACCCTCTACAGATACAGTAAGTATAGATGAAAAAGGGGAACTGGTCCGGGATGATAAAGGCAAAATTCTTTTTAGGCCGGGAGGGCACGGAGCCCTGATTCACAATGTCAACGATATTAAAGCAGATATTATTTTTATAAAAAATATTGACAATGTCTCTCCGGACCGGAGTAAAGCAGATACCGTTAAATATAAAAAATTACTAGCCGGTACTTTATTCGAAATCCAAAGTAAAGTTTTCGAGCACCTGGACTTACTCGACAAAAGAGGAATAACCGAAGCCCAGTTAGATGAAACGGAAATGTTTATCGAAAACAATCTCGGTTACAAAAAAGCAGACAGACTTCAGTTTAAGGACAAGAGAGCCCGTATAAAATATTTACGCAATATTCTGGATCGTCCGATTCGGGTATGCGGCATGGTAAAAAATGAAGGTGAACCCGGAGGAGGACCTTTCTGGGTTAAAACGGCAGACGGCAGCTGCCGCCTTATGATTATCGAATCGGCCCAGATAAATTTGAAAGACAAAGAACAAAAGAAAATATTCGAACATTCTACCCATTTCAATCCTGTAGATTTGGTTTGCGGGACGAAAAATTACAAAGGAAAACGTTTTGATTTAATGGATTTTGTCGATACGAACCAAGGTTTCATTACCACAAAATCGTATAAGGGCAAAGATATCCGGGTACAGGAATTACCTGGCTTATGGAACGGAGCCATGGCGGAATGGATCACTGTATTTGTAGAAGTTCCCCTGACAACGTTCACTCCTGTAAAAACGGTATTCGATCTCAGAAGGACCGAACACCGGAATGTTTTTTCGAAATAGCTCATGAATCCGTTTTTACGGCCTCTTAATTCCGGAGCCTTTCTGTAGAAACGCTTTCATGTCATAAAAATAAATTTAATTCAAAACAAGCGGAAAGGGAATAATATTTTTCAGCAGAAATAATACTCATTATATGAAAAGAAACAAGAATTATCTTTTATTGGTCTTAAAAGGATGCGCCATGGGCGCTGCAGATGTAGTACCCGGCGTATCAGGGGGGACAATTGCTTTTATTACCGGTATCTATGAGGAATTAATCAATTCTATTAAAAATATCGACATGCAGGCTGTCAAATTATTATTTCAGCTGAAAACGGCATCCTTCTGGAAAAAAATAAATGGAAATTTCTTGTTATCTGTACTCTGTGGAATTGGCATTTCTATTTTTTCCCTGGCCAGACTTATGTCTTATTTACTAATTCACCATCCGATACCAACCTGGTCATTTTTTTTCGGCTTAATCATTGCTTCAGCTTTTCTGGTAGCTAAAGAAATCAGGAAATGGGATATTTTTACAGTGATCTCCCTTATAGCTGGAATCTGTACTGCCTATACGATTACGGTTCTTTCCCCTGCTTCCACCCCACAGACGTGGTGGTTCATTCTGTTATCCGGAGCCATTGCGATCTGTGCCATGATTTTACCGGGAATTTCCGGGGCATTCATTCTGGTCCTATTAGGAAAATATTATTTTATCATAGGAGCAGTGGGACGTTTGGATATCGGCATACTGGCTATTTTTGCTATAGGTGCCATTATTGGAATTATTAGTTTTTCTCATTTACTCTCTTGGTTATTAAAGAACTACCACAACATGACAATTGCGTTATTAACCGGTTTTATGGTTGGTTCTTTAAACAAAGTATGGCCCTGGAAAGAGACGATCGAGTTTTTCACGGACAGTCATGGTGTCAGGCAAGCTCTGATTGAAAAAAATGTATCTCCGGCTACTTTTGAAACCTTGCAAACCTGTAATGGAAATCTATTTTTTTCTGAAAAGATACTTTCTCTGAATCCCTGCGAAGCAGGAGAAATCATTTCCCAGGGGAATCCGCAGTTGGGCATGGCTATTGTATTCTGTATCTTTGGCTTTCTGTTGATTTGGGGAGTAGAAATGTTAGGTAAAAAAATGAAAGAAAAGAATTCCTGACGATATGTTACAATACGGATTAATTGGCTATCCCTTAGGACATTCTTTCTCAAAAAAATATTTTACTGAAAAGTTTGAAAAAGAAAAAATCCAGGCAGAATATTTAAATTTTGAAATAGAAAATCTGGATGTTTTACCCGTTTTACTGGAAAAATATCCGAATCTAAGGGGATTTAATGTAACAATCCCGTATAAACAACAGATTCTCAGTTATCTCACCAAACAAAGTGAAGAAGCTCAAATTATAGGTGCTGTCAATTGTGTAAAAATCGAACGGCATTCTGCCGGTTGTCAACTCATCGGTTATAATACCGATACCTATGGTTTCCGCACTGCCCTGCTCCGGTTTATCCCTCCGCATATAAAGCATTGCCTTGTACTGGGAAATGGAGGAGCAGCAAAAGCAATACGCTACACGCTGCAACAATTGGGGATCTCTTCCTTAACCGTATCCCGTACTCCCCGGCAAGAACAAGAAATCGGATATGCGGATACCGGGGCCTACTTACCGGATTATCACCTTATTGTAAATACAACGCCTTTGGGGACCTGGCCCAATACAAACACTTATCCTTTGATTCCTTACGAACAACTAACCTCCCGGCACTACCTGTTTGACCTCGTATACAATCCGGAGATCACAACATTTATGAAGAAAGGGGCAGAAACCGGAGCCCGGGTATGCAACGGACTGGAAATGCTGGCCGGTCAGGCTGAAGCAGGGTGGAAAATCTGGACGGACCATCCGTATCACTAAAGAATGATTAAAATATTTTATAATTGAAAAATATTTTGTTATCTTCGCAAACGTTAGCATTCAAACTATGTACCAACCAGCTGAATATTATTTTGTACTTGCTTATATCATGGGTACTTTAAAATTCCATTGGGGATTATAAGAAAATCCTTTCTTTCCTTTATTCCCATGTAAATCAGCAAGAAAAAAAATTTTATTTTCACTTAAAAGCCATTAAACCATGCAAAAACAATTGTTACTGGGTGTAGAAGCCATTGCCCAGGGAGCTATCGATAGCGGAATATCCGGCGTATATGCTTATCCCGGAACACCTTCTACAGAAATTACAGAGTATATTCAAAATTCAAAGCAGGCTCTCCAAAGGAACATTCACAGAGAATGGTCTGCCAATGAAAAAACAGCTATGGAAGCGGCATTGGGGATGTCGTATGCCGGGAAAAGGGCTCTGGTCTGCATGAAACATGTCGGCATGAATGTTGCCGCAGATTGTTTTATGAATGCAGCGATCACGGGAGCCAACGGAGGAATTGTCATTACTGCGGCAGACGATCCTTCCATGCATTCCTCTCAAAACGAACAAGATTCCAGGGTATACGGGAAATTTGCTTTAATTCCGATACTGGAACCTTCTAATCAGCAGGAAGCTTACGAAATGGTACGTTATGCTTTTGCCCTGTCGGAAACTGTCGGAAGTCCGGTGTTACTGCGGATTACCACCCGCCTCGCCCACTCCCGGGCCGGGGTGTCAATAAACGAAGCTTTGCCCGAAAACCATCTCCGGTTGCCGGATAACAAACGCCAGTTTGTATTGCTTCCGGCTATAGCCAGAAAACAATACCGCTTATTATTAAATAAGCAGGCCGATTTCAAAGAAGCTTCCGATAACTCCCCTTTCAATAGTTATACAGATGGCCCGGACAAATCGTTAGGCATTATCACCTGCGGAATCAGCTATAATTATGTCATGGAAAATTTCGAGACAGGATGCCCGTATCCTTTATTGAAAATATGTCAATATCCTTTGCCCCGGAAATCGGTAAAAAAGATATTATCAGAATGTGAACGCATCCTGGTCGTGGAAGAAGGTTATCCCCTCATTGAAGAACTGTTAAAAGGCTATCCGGGAGATAAACGCATCACCGGCCGCCTGGACAATACCCTCCCCCGGGACGGGGAATTAAACCCCGATCTGCTGGCCCAAGCTTTGGGATTACAGGTAAAAGAAGGGGCTGCAGTACCGGAAATTGTAGTTCCACGCCCCCCTGCCCTCTGCGTGGGTTGTAGTCACAGAGACGTCTATAAAGCTTTGAATGAAGTACTTTCTACCTACGGAGAAGGGCATGTATTTTCAGATATCGGCTGTTATACCTTAGGGGCTCTTCCTCCTTTCCAGTCCATTAACTCCTGTGTAGACATGGGAGCCTCCATAACAATGGCAAAAGGTGCTTCTGACGCAGGTTTATATCCGGCTGTAGCTGTTATAGGGGATTCCACATTCACACATTCCGGAATGACCGGCTTATTGGATGCTGTAAACGAACATTCTCCTATCACCATTATCATTTCAGACAACGAATCGATTTCGATGACGGGAGGACAAGATTCCGCTGCTTTGGGTAAAATTGAATCCATTTGTCAAGGCATAGGGGTTGATCCCCAGCACATACGGGTTCTCAATCCGGTACCTAAAAATCACGAAGAATTGTGCCGGATCATCCGGGAAGAAATTGAATACAAAGGGGTATCTGTAATCATCCCCCGCAGGATTTGTATCCAAAAAGCACGCAGAGAAGGGAAAAAACAAAAATGAAAAAGTAATTTAACAGTTCGGTCAGAACTGACAAGTAAACTTTTTCTGACTTTAAATTCAAAAGCAATATGAAAACAAACATAATTTTAGCCGGAGTCGGCGGACAAGGAATTTTGTCGATAGCAGCAGCATTAGGATCGGCAGCATTAAATAACAATTTATACATGAAACAGGCCGAAACTCACGGAATGAGCCAAAGAGGAGGCGATGTTCAGTCTTTTATGCGGATTTCAGACAAACCTATTTTTTCCGATCTCATCGCTAAAGGGAAAGCAGATATCATATTATCCGTAGAACCGATGGAAGCCTTACGTTATTTACCTTATCTGAAGGAAGGCGGATATGTCGTTACCAATTCAACTCCTCTCATTAATATTCCGAATTATCCGGATCTCGAAGTATTATTGCAAACCTTAAAAAATCTGCCTCACCGGATTATCATCGATGCAGATCAGATTTCCAAGGAAGAGACAGGACAAACGAGAGCCAGCAATTTTGTAATGCTAGGTGCCGCTTCTCCTTTTATCGAAATTCCTTTTGACTACCTGGAAGAAGGAATCTGTTCTATTTTTAAACGGAAAGGGGATGCTGTGGTTGAAATGAATTTAAAAGCCTTACATGCAGGCAGAAAATTCGCTCAGGAAAATATATAATAACTGGAATCTGCCCAGTTTACTCCATTTCGGAGAAGCCTGGCGGATATTAATGCATATTTTACTGACAATAAGGGCTTTACATTTAACAAACAAATGTAGAAGCCCTTATTTTTATAATTTGCTTTTCACTTTTTACTTTAAAATATTATCTTTACCGGATTTTAAGAGGATAATAAAATAAATTCAAATAAATATTAACAAACAGACTGTTGTAACTGTTATAACCGTTGCGACTGTTGTAACTTAAAAATTTACACATGAAAGGACTAAAAATCGTTGTTCTTGCGAAGCAGGTTCCCGACACGAGAAATGTGGGAAAAGATGCAATGAAGGCTGACGGAACTGTAAACAGGGCAGCTTTACCTGCCATTTTTAACCCTGAAGATCTGAATGCTCTGGAACAGGCATTGAGAATAAAAGATAACATTGAAGGTACAACTGTACACATTCTCACGATGGGCCCGGGACGTGCTGCAGAGATTATCCGGGAAGCCATGTACAGGGGAGCCGACGGAGGCTATCTGTTGTCGGACAGGGCTTTTGCCGGTTCGGATACATTAGCGACTTCTTATGCTCTGGCTTGTGCTTTACGGAATTTGAAGCCTGATTTAATCATTTGCGGACGTCAGGCTATCGATGGGGATACGGCTCAGGTAGGCCCGCAAGTGGCTGAAAAAATGGCTTTACCTCAGGTGACATACGCAGAAGAAATCCTCTCCTGCGATCTCCGGAAAATAACGATCAGGCGACGGCTGGAAAGGGGTATTGAGCTGGTAGAATGTCCCGTACCTTGCGTAGTGACAGTAAACGGTTCAGCAGCTCCCTGCCGTCCAAGGAATGCCCGCCGTGTACTGAAATACAAGTATGCCAAAGCAACCTCTGAAGCTCAAAATGCCGGAGAAGATTATTTTACTTTGGCTGACCAAAGACCTTATCTGAAAATTACAGAATGGAGTGTCAACGATATTGAAAGCGATCCGAAAGATTTAGGATTAAGCGGTTCTCCTACAAAAGTAAAGAATATTGAAAGTGTAGTATTCCAGGCTAAAGAAGCAAAGGTACTGACGGCATCCGATACCGACATGGAAGACATGATGAAGGAATTGATTACGAATCATACTATCGGATAAAGATAACAGACACAGAAAATCATTTTTCAACAGGAAAAAATGAAAAACTGCAATGAATTATATTGATGGTTTTAGAATGACTTTATTTTGTACAATAAGGTATCTGAAATCTAACATCCAAAATTTAAATTATGAACAGTGTATTTGTATATTGCGAAATAGAAGAGGGTGTTGTCGCTGATGTCAGTCTGGAATTACTGACTAAAGGACGTACTCTTGCCAATAAATTAGGTGTAAAATTAGAAGCTGTTGCTTTGGGACACGGGCTGGAAGAGATCGGCAAGCAGGTATTCCCTTACGGAGTAGATGTCTTATGGGTCGGTGACGATAAAAGGTTATCTCCCTATACGACCCTTCCCCACACCTCTGTACTGGTAAATCTTTTTAAAGAAGAAAAACCTCAGATTGCTTTTATGGGAGCAAGCAGCATCGGACGGGATTTAGGTCCCCGGGTTTCCTCTGCCCTTCATAGCGGATTGACAGCCGACTGCACAAGTTTGGAAATCGGAGATTACAATGATCCCAAAACTCAAAAAACGTATCAAAATCTTCTCTATCAAATACGTCCGGCATTCGGAGGAAATATTGTTGCCACCATCGTTAATCCGGAATGCCGCCCCCAGATGGCAACGGTCCGGGAAGGGGTAATGAAAAAGGAAATCTATAATCCGAACCATCAGGGAGAAATTAAAAAAATAGATGTTTCCCGTTATGTTGACGAGACAGACTTCGTCGTAAAAGTCATCGAACGCCACATGGAAAAATCCAAAGTAAACCTGAAAGCGGCCCCCATTATTATCGCCGGAGGTTACGGAGTGGGTTCCAAAGAAAATTTCCAGTTGCTTCACGAGCTTGCCGAGGTATTAGGAGGGGAAGTGGGAGCATCGCGTGCAGCGGTAGATGCCGGTTTCTGCGAGCACGAACGTCAAATCGGGCAAACGGGGACAACAGTACGTCCTAAATTATACATTGCCTGCGGTATTTCCGGACAAATTCAACATACCGCCGGAATGGAAGAATCTGCCATGGTAATTGCAATTAATACAGATGTAAATGCTCCGATAAACAAATTTGCTGATTATGTCATTACGGGCGATTTAAATGTAGTTATTCCCAAAATGATTCAGTACTATAAGAAAAATAGTAAATAAACATGTGTATAAAGGGTTTATTTCCATAAACCATACTATACATTCAGTTTTAATTTCATTAAAATTTTACATATGGCAAATTTTTACACAGATAATGAAGATATAAAATTTCATCTCGGTCATCCGCTGATGGAAAAAATCGTAGGTTTAAAAGAACGGAATTATACGGAGGCAGAAAAATACGAAAATGCTCCCCGGGATTATGAAGATGCACTGGACAATTATGACAAAGTATTAGAAATTGTAGGGGATATCTGCGGAGAAGTCGTTGCTGTAAATGCGGAATCGGTAGACAACGAAGGTCCTCAGGTCGTAGACGGCCACGTTCAGTATGCCGCGGGAACACAGCAAAACATTGACATTATCAATCAAGCCGGCTTAAACGGGATTTCTCTTCCCCGGGAGTACAACGGCCTGAATTTCCCCATCGTACCTTTTATCATGGCTGCTGAAATCGTAGCCAGGGCGGATGCCGGTTTACAAAATATCTGGGGTTTGCAGGACTGTGCAGAAACCATCAATGAATTTGCAAATGCAGAACAGAAGAGCAAATATCTCCCCCGTGTAAGTGCAGGCGAAACCTGCGCGATGGATTTAACGGAACCGGATGCCGGTTCTGACCTACAGGCTGTACAATTAAAAGCTACTTTCAATGAAGCCGATGGGAAATGGTATCTGAACGGGGTAAAACGATTTATCACCAACGGAGACGGACATATATCTTTGGTATTAGCCCGTTCCGAAGAAGGCACAAACGACGGACGTGGTCTGTCTATGTTCATTTACGACCGTAACAGCAATGCCGTAACCGTTCGCCGTATCGAGAACAAATTGGGAATCAAGGGATCTCCGACCTGTGAACTGGTATTCAAAAATGCCCCGGCAGAATTGGTAGGAGAACGCAAAATGGGTCTGATCAAATACGTAATGGCCTTGATGAATGCTGCCCGTTTAGGCATCGGAGCCCAATCCGTAGGTATTGCAGAAGCCGCTTACCGGGAAGGATTAAAATATGCCCAGGAAAGAAAACAATTCGGAAAAGCAATTATTGAATTTCCGGCTATTTACGAAATGCTTTCCAATATGGAAGCGAAATTACATGGCATACGTTCTGTTTTATACGAAACGGCCCGATTTGTAGATGTCTATAAAACCTATTATCATATTTCTAAGGAAAGGCCCCTGGACAAAGAGGAAAGGAATGAAATGAAGGAATATCAAAAACTGGCTGACATTTATACTCCTTTGCAAAAACTCTTTGCCAGCGAATATGCCAATGAAATTACCTACGATGCGCTGCAAATCCACGGAGGTTCCGGTTTTATGAAGGATTACCCTATCCAACGGTTAGTTAGAGATGCCCGGATTACAAACATTTATGAAGGGACTTCCCAGTTACAGGTAGTAGCAGCTATCCGGGGAGTAACTACCGGGCAATATGCCAAACAAATCCGCGAAGTATATGAGAAAGCTGAAATTGCTCCGGAATTGGAATATTTACGCGATCACCTGAAAGGGATGACAGAACAACTGGAAACAGCCACCCAGACTGTAGGAGGAATCGGGAATACCGAATATACAGATTTCCACGCGCGCCGTTTGGTAGAAATGGCAGGTTATACTATTATCGGTTACCTATTGTTACTGGATGCACAACGGGCTCCCCGTTTTACGAAATCAGCCGAAATATTTATCAAATACGGACAAGCAAAAGTATGTGCTCATGCCGCTTTTATTGCTAATTTCAATCCGGATCAACTGGGTATGTACAAAAAGTAAAAAGACTGAAGTTTTTAAATTATTAAAATGAAGAATATTGCCATTCTGAACAGAAAAAAACAAGCTCTGGATTCAGGATGGCATTTTCTGAATAATAACCTCCTTTTTTTCCTGAAAAGGAAAAATTACTTTAACAACATCAAATTTTTTGTTAAAAGTGTAGATTAGAACCAAATTTATGAGTAATAATAATTACTTTTCGTACCCAAACAAATACATTAAAACCTTTCAATATGAATTTATTCAAACTTTTATTCACTGGTATGTGCGTTTTTATCTTCTACGGTTTAAGCGCTCAGGAGACGGCTCTATGGACCCGTTATCCGTCCATTTCTCCAGACGGGAAGACGATAGCTTTTAATTATAAAGGAGATATTTATACTGTAAATGTAGAAGGCGGAAAAGCTACACAACTGACAACGAACCCCGCCTATGACGGTTGGCCGGTATGGTCACCGGACAGCAAGACAATCGCTTTCGCTTCCAACCGTTCAGGGAGTATGGATGTATATACCGTACCGGCAACAGGTGGAATCCCAACCCGCCTTACCTGGAATTCAACCGGAGAAACGCCGGTTGCATTTACTCCGGACGGGAAAAAAATTCTATACAAAGCCCGGATTATGCCTGATATAAATTATACGCAATTTCCTTCCGGCTCTCAAATTTACGCGGTTTCAACAGAGGGAGGACGACCGGAACAATTCTTAACTTTCGAAGTAAATGACGTTCATTTTAACAAAGCCGGAGATAAAATCATTTATCACGATTATAAAGGTTATGAGGACAACTGGCGGAAACATCACAAGTCTTCTGTAACCCGCGATATATGGTTGCATGATTTAAAAACCGGTAAATTCACCAATGTTACCTCAAAAGAAGTGGAAGACCGGAGTCCGGTTTTTACAGATGATGAACAAGGTATCTATTTTTTAAGCGAGCGTTTCGGTGATTTCAATGTATGTAAATTATCCCTGGATCGTCCGGAACAGATTACTCAGATCACTCATCATTCCAAACATCCCGTTCGTTTTCTTTCCCGTTCCAATGACGGAACTCTTTGCTACTTCTTCAACGGAGAGGTGTATACACTGAAAGAGGGGAAACAACCGCAGAAGGTAAAGATAAATGTGGTTACCGATCAAATCGAACCCCAGCTAACGTCCAACACTATGCGAAACGGAGCACGTGAAATGGCTCTTTCTCCCAATGGAAAAGAAATTGCATTTATATTAAGAGGAGACGTGTTTGTCACTTCAGTAGAATACAATACAACTAAACGGATTACCAATACTCCTACTCAGGAAAGATCTGTAAGTTTCTCTCCGGATGGGCGTTCATTGGTATATGCAGGAGAAAGAAACGGACAGTGGAATATTTATACCGCTACATTGGCAGACACTACGGATAAGTTATTTACTTATGCCAAAGAAATAAAAGAAGAGCAAATCACTAAAGGTAAAAATGCCTGTTTCGAACCGACTTTCTCTCCGGATGGAAAAGAAATTGCCTATTTGGAAAACCGTACGGAAATTAAAGTGATCAATTTAAAAAGCAAAAAAGTCCGGACCGTATTACCCGGCAAATACAATTATTCTTACAGTGATGGCGACCAGTGGTATCAATGGTCTCCCGACGGGAAATGGATATTAGCCAAATATTTTGATTACGGTGGTTGGCAAAACAGCGATGTTGCTTTGGTAAAAGCCGATGGAAGCCAGGAAATTCACAATCTGACCAATAGTGGTTATTCGGATGAATCCCCCAAATGGATGATGGACGGGAAAGTTGTAATCTGGTTCTCGGACCGTGCCGGCTACCGTAGCCACGGAAGCTGGGGAGCACATTACGACGTTTATGCCCTTTTCTTAGATCCGGAAGCCTGGGACGAATTTAATATGAGCAAAGAAGAATATGCTCTGGCAAAAGAGATGAAAAATAACGACAAAAAGAAAGAAGACGCCCAGAAAACCGACAAAAAAGAAAATAAAAAGGGAGAGAAAAAAGAAGACAGTAAGAAAAAAGTAGCAGAGACTAAATTACCGGAACTCCATATTGACCTGACGAACCTGGAAGACAGAATCGCCCGCCTGACCATTAATTCTTCCAATCTGGGAGATGCTGTACTGACAAAAGATGCCTCTAAATTATATTACCTGGCTCGTTTTGAAGGGGGATATGACTTATGGGTACGGGATTTTAAAGAAGGAACAACCCGTATTTTGGCAAAATTGAATAAGTGGGGCGGAGCGTTGGATATGGACAAAGAAGGGAAAAATTTATATATGCTAGCTAACGGACAAATCAGCAAAATAGATATCAATAGCGGGAAAACCACTCCTGTGACTTATGAAGCCGAATTAGAACTGAAAAAACCGTTGGAAAGAGAATACATATTCGACCACGCCTGGCAGCAAGTTGTGGATAAATTCTACGACCCGGATTTGCACAAGGTAGACTGGGATTTTTACAAAAAAGAATACAAACGCTTTTTGCCTCATATAAACAATAATTACGATTTTGCAGAAGTCTTGGGAGAATTGCTGGGCGAACTGAATGCTTCTCACACGGGTGCAAGTTATTATGCTCCCACTACAGCAAAACCGACAGCTGTTTTAGGTGCCTTCTACGATCCGGCCTATAAAGGAGACGGACTGAAAATTCAGGAAGTTATTGAAAAAGGTCCGCTTACGACTGCTAAAACAAAAATCAAAGCAGGGGTAATTATTGAAGAGATCAACAACCAACCGGTCAAAGCAGGTAAAGATTACTTTTCACTTTTGGAAAATCAGACCGGGAAAAGGGTATACCTGACGCTCTATAATCCGGAAACCAAGGAGCGTTGGAATGAATATGTCAAACCGATTTCCGCCGGAGAACAATCGCAATTATTATACAACAGATGGGTAAAAGGACGGCAAGACCTGGTAGAAAAACTCTCAGAAGGCAAGATCGGCTATATCCATATTCCCAGCATGGACAGTCAAAGCTTCCGGAAAGTATATTCCCAACTATTCGGGAAATTCCGGAATAAGAAAGCGATTATTTTAGATACCCGTTATAACGGTGGTGGATGGTTACACGAAGATCTGGCAAATATGTTGAGTGGGAAAAAATTTGCAGAATTTGTTCCCCGCGGACAATATATCGGACAAGATCCTTTTGCACAATGGACAAAACCATCTGCAGTCATTATGAGCGAGAGCAATTATAGTAATGCCCATGGTTTCCCCTGGGTGTATAAAGAATTGAAAATAGGAAAACTCGTTGGTATGCCCGTACCGGGAACAATGACAGCTGTATGGTGGGAATCTCAACAAGATCCGAGCTTAGTTTTCGGAATACCTCAAGTAGGTATGAAAGACAACCAGGGACGTTATCTGGAAAATCTTCAGCTGGAACCGGATATCCGGGTAACCAATGATCCGGAATCGGCCATACAGGGAAGAGATTTGCAAGTGGAAGCTACTGTAAAATCTTTACTGGAAGAGATTAAATAAAAACCATTTATTTACGATCAGAATTTTAGCTGAAGAGCTTTCATTCTGATCGTAAATTTTATATATCCCCCGTTCACGGATAAAAGAGGGTTGTTGGAGTTTAAAATAAAAATATTCCCTGTTTTTCGCATTTTTCCCTCAAATCTTCCGGCCAAAGTCCGGCCTGCACTTCCCCAATATGACATTTATGCAAGAGCAGCATACAAAGCCGGGATTGTCCGATCCCGCCGCCCATTGTCTGAGGCAGTTTCCCTTCCAGTAACAAAGAATGGAAATACAATTTTTTCCGGTCTTCGCATTTTCTCAATTCCAACTGCCGTAGTAAAGCTTCCGGATCCACCCGTATACCCATAGAAGAAATCTCGAAGGCAGATTTTAAAACCGGATTCCACACAATAATATCCCCGTTTAATCCATGCAGTTGCCCGCCTGTCGGAGCAGACCAGTCATCATAATCCGGAGAACGGTCGTCATGTATGCTTCCATCCGCCAAAGCCCCTCCTATACCGCGAATAAAAACAGCCCCGTATTTTTCTGCAATCAGTTGCTCTCTCTCCTTGGGAGTTTTATCCGGATAAAGTTGCCTCAGTTCTTCCGCATGGATAAAATAAATCTCTTCCGGCAAAAAAGATGGTAAAACCGGAAATTGCTCGCCCAGTAAAAATTCGGTCCGTTTCAGTGCGGCATAAATCCGTTTTACACAGGTATATAAACGTTCAACCGTTCTTTCCTGCGGAAGAATAACTTTTTCCCAATCCCATTGATCCACATATACAGAATGAATATTGCTGATTCTTTCATCAGGGCGTAAAGCATTCATATCCGTATAAATACCCATCCCCGGCCGGATATGATGCCGCCACAATGCATAGCGTTTCCACTTGGCCAGGGACTGTACAATTTCTGCCTCCCCGCCTTCCAGCATGCGGGCCCGGAAACGAACCGGCAATTCCATTCCGTTCAAATTATCATTTAAACCTTTCCCCGAAGGTACGGCAATCGGAGCTGTAATTCTTCTCAATTTCAATTCTGCAGCCAAAGCCAACTGGAAAGTATCTTTCACAAATTTAATGGCATGTTCCGTTTGCCAGACATCCAATAAAGAGCGATAGCCCTGCGGTAAAAATAATTGCTTCATGTGTTTATATATTAATTAAACAAAAAAACCTTCCTTTTACAAGGAAGGCTCTCTTTATCCGAAATTTAATCATTGGTCAATTTCCACCACAATAACCTTCCTCTTGCAATCCCTTATTGCAATTATTAAAAAGATTATTGTTATTCCGATTTTTCACAAGTTTTTTGTTTTGATTGTCCGTCAAAAGTAAAGAAAGAATTATGAAATGACAAACGAAACGATGGGAATCTCAAATTCACAGCATTTTTTCACAAAAAATTTTTCATAACGCTCCGGAAGCCTTCCTTAGGATTTACCTTTAAGACGCCGGATCATCCAGATAACAGAAAAGAAAATGAGAAAACACAATACAATAGTAGCCCCGGACGGAATTTTGAGCCAGGCTGAAACAAAGAGTCCGATAACCGATCCGGTTGTACTGATCAAAGCCGAAGCCAAAAGTTGTTGACGGAAATTTTTGTAAAACAAACCTGCAATGGCCTGTGGAATGGTGAGGTAGGAAATCACCAATATGATTCCGGCTAATTTCATACACAACACCACACAAAGTGCAATAATCAGCATAACACCGGTTTCTAAAAAATTCACAGGGACGTGATGGGTACGGCTGTACTCTTTATCAAAAGCGATATAAAAAAGAGGCCGGTAAAAAAGGGCGAAAAAAAGTAAGATAAAGACACAAAGTAAAACGGACAAATAAATCTGTCCCATGCTTATTGTCAATATATTACCGAAAAGATAAGACATCAGGTTCGGAGCATATCCAGGAGTCAGATAGATAAAAAGTACTCCTATAGCCATACCTGCTGACCAAAAGATTCCTATCAGGGAATCTTCTCTTATTCTTCTGTTTTCCGAAAGGAAAAGTATCCCCCAAGCGGACAGTACAGAGAAAACAGTTGCCCCCAAAAGGGGAGCGAACCCCATATAATAAGCAAATCCCAATCCTCCGAAAGAGGCATGAGTTATCCCTCCGCTAATAAACACCATTCGCTTAGCAACGATATAAGTACCGACCAGCCCACAACTAATCCCGATCAGGATCGTACTCAGGAGAGCATTCTGAAAAAAATCGTAATTTAATAAATCAAACATAACCGCTATTCTATCAAAAAATAAATAATTCTCATCTTTTTATTCCGGATGTTCCGTCAATACCCGATGAGGAATTCGTCCGTGAGTAATCAGCTCAATCGGACAATGATACAATTTCAATTGTTCTGACGAAATTAAATTTGAATTGTGATAATGTAACTCGCGGTTCACGCAGGCAATCGTCTTCACATACGAACAGATCGTACCCAAATCATGGGAAACCATAATAATACAAAGACTTTTATTCAGTTCTTTTAAGATCGTATAAAACTCCTTTTCAAAATTACTGTCTACGTAGGTAGTGGGTTCATCCAATATCAAAACCCGGGGAGAAGAAATAATTGCCCGGCATAAAAACACACGCTGCATCTGACCTCCGGACAATTCCCCGATCGGCATTTTCATATATTCCTTCATCCCGTATTTCTCCAGTAATTCCCCGGCTTTTTTCTTATCTTCCTTCCCATACGTTTTAAAAAGTCCTTTCTCCGACAACAGACCGGAAAGGACGACTTCCTTTACATCAATCGGAAAACGCTGATCAAAACGGCTATTCTGGGGCAGATAACCAAAAAGATTTTGTAAAGGAGCATAATATTTTACTTCTCCATTAAAAGGTTTCAGCAATCCCAGGATAACTTTTAAAAGGGTTGTTTTTCCTCCCCCGTTCGGTCCGATTATTCCAATAAAATCCTGATCTTCAATTTTCAGGTTTACATTATTCAATACCGGTACAGAATCATAACCGGCTGTAATATTTTTCAGTTCCAGAATCGTTGCCATTCTACCCGTCTTTAATTCAATTTCTCTTTTAATATACGAATCAAATTTTCCATCTCCTTCATCCATTCCGGATTAAGGGGATCAATAGGGATAACCTGGGCTCCGGTTTCTGCTGCCACAGAATTGGCATTATTGACATCAAACTGATTTTGGATAAAAATAACCGGAATTTTCTTTTCCCGGACCGTATCTACAATTTTTTTCAGATGCACCGGGTCCGGTTCTTTTCCCTCATCTTCTATCGAAATCTGTTCCAATCCGTAATCACGGGCAAAATAAGTAAGCGCCGGATGATAGATCAAAAAAGTACGCTGAGATTTATTAGCCAATTCGTATTCCGCTTGCCGGGCCAGTTGTTCAATACGTTGTTTTAAACGTTCATAATTGGCCAAAAATTCCGTCTGTTTTTCCGGGTAAGTTTCGGCCAGTACTTCATAAATTTCCCCGCACATCAGGACGGCATAAGCGGGAGACATCCATATATGCGGGTCAACACCCGTGTGGGAACTGTGTACTTGCCCGGAATGATGGTGGCAATCGCCTTCCATCAGCTCCAATTGATCCGAATGTTTTATCAGCAAAGGTTTTTCTTTCCCTTCCAATACCGGATATAAATGCGTAGTTTCAAACGGGAGATAACCAATTGCAAAACAAATATCACTATCCAGCAGTTTTTTCAATTGTTCCGTATTCAAATCGGAAGTCGCAGGATTCATGCCCGGAGGGATCATAACGTTTATTCTCACATAATCTCCGGCTATTTGTTCCACAAAATATTGTTGCGGCAAAATGCTGACACTGACGATTCGCTCATTCTTTTTCTTAGAAGTACAGGAAACAATACATAAAAGAACGAATAAAAGAGAAAATAATTTATTTAACTTTCTACTATTCATATTTTTATAAAAGGAATATTTTTTTGACTTAAAGGATATAAAGATAATAGATTTCTACCGGATATAAACAGCTAATTTTACTTTTTTAGGTTTGTTTTTCAAAATCTGTATTATAACAAGCCTGAAGGTCCCGGATTTGAAAATCCGGGAGCACATAAAAAATATCCGGACAGGAGAAATCTAAAATAGCATAGAAAAACAGTATTCTTTTAACAATTGATTATAGTCAGAACTTTTTTTGCTTTCAGACCTAGTTTTTTTTAGCTTTGTGGCGGAATCCAATATATCAAAAAATTAAAACGTTTGAAATATGAAATATGATTTAATTGTTATCGGGAGTGGTCCTGGAGGTTATGTCGCCGCTATTCGTGCAGCACAATTGGGAATGAATGTTGCTGTCGTGGAAAGAGCTGAGTTAGGGGGGATTTGTTTAAATTGGGGGTGTATTCCGACCAAATCCCTTTTAAAATCGGCCCAAGTACTGGATTATACCCGTCATGCAGAAGCCTATGGAATACAAATAGAACAGGCTTGTCCCGATTTCAGTGCAGTCATCACCCGAAGCCGCGGAGTTGCTGAAAAAATGAGTAAAGGCATACAATACCTGTTCAAAAAGAACAATATAACTGTTATTGAAGGAAATGGAAAACTCACGAAAGACAAAAAAGTCGAAGTAACCGATCCTGCCGGCAATCAGAATAGTTATGAAGCACAGCATATTATTCTGGCTACAGGAGCCCGTTCCAGACAGTTACCGGCAATTCCCCAGGACGGCAAACGCATCATTGGTTACCGTCAGGCCCTGACGCTGGATCATCTACCCGCTTCTTTGTTAGTAGTAGGTTCGGGTGCCATCGGTTCTGAACTGGCCTGGTTCTATAATGCTATGGGTACAAAGGTTACTCTGGTGGAGTTTATGCCGAACGTATTGCCAGTAGAAGATGAAGAAGTCTCCAAACAAATTGCCCGTTCCTTCAAAAAAGCCGGTATAGAAGTAATGGTAAAATCAACAGTTGAAAGTGTCGATGCCACCGGAGAGCTATTGAAAATCAATATCCGGAATAAAAAAGGAGAAATCGAAGTAAAAGAAGCCGAAATAGTTTTATCAGCAGCCGGAATTACGCCGAATGTCGAAAATATCGGTTTGGAAGAAACCGGAATTGAGCTGGAAAGAGGACGCATAAAAGTTGACGAGTTCTACCGCACAAATGTAGAAAACATATATGCGATCGGAGATATTGTATCCGGACCGGCATTAGCCCATGTCGCTTCTGCCGAAGCAATCTGCTGTGTAGAGAAAATAGCTGGTCTTCAGCCGGAGCCAATTGACTATGGCAATATTCCGGGTTGTACTTACACAACGCCGGAAGTAGCTTCAGTCGGACTTACTGAGGCCAAAGCCCTGGAAAGCGGATACGAAATCAAAATCGGAAAATTCCCGTTTACAGCTTCTGGTAAAGCCAGTGCCGCAGGGGCAAACGACGGTTTTATTAAATTAATTTTCGATGCCAAAGAAAATACTTTATTGGGCGCCCATTTAATCGGAGCCAATGTAACGGAAATGATTGCAGAATTGGTTCTTGCCCGGAAGAAAAAGATTACCGGACACGATCTGATTAAAACCATTCATCCCCATCCGACGATGAGTGAAGCCATTATGGAAGCTGCTGCTGCAGCATACGGTGAAGTCATCCACTTATAAAAACATCGGGGCACAGTGTGTACTAAAAAATTTTCCTGTCTTTAGAATGAGGGCAGGAAAAGTATTATAAATAATAATTTTAACCGTTCTTATATGAAGAAAATCTTATTCATTACAGTCCTCAGTATAAGTTGTTCGGGTATTTTTGCCCAAGCTCTTACAGACAAGGACTTAAACGATATCCGTTCCAGTTTAAAGAAAGATGCTTCTACGCAAGCTATTCAAAACATTTTAACGACAGATAAAAATATAAAAGAAAACGCCCTGAACCGGGAATTACAAGGAAAAATCGATCATTTTTTCAAATACCGGGTGAATGTAAAAGGGATTACGGACCAACATAGTTCCGGCCGCTGCTGGATGTTTACTTCTATGAATGTGCTCCGGCCTTCTGTTATGGAAAAATACAATTTAAAGAATTTTGATTTTTCCCATAATTACACTTATTTCTGGGATATTTTTGAAAAATCGAATTTATTTTTAGAAAATATCATCACCACCGCTTCCAAACCCATGGACGACCGGGAAGTTACGACTTATTTCCAATCCGCTGTAAATGACGGAGGCGTATGGAACCTCTATTACAATGTAGCACAGAAATACGGAGTTGTTCCGCAGGAGGTTATGCCGGAAACAGCCCACTCCAATAATACCTCTCAAATGATTAACATCCTCAACGAAAAACTTCGTCTGGGGGGATATACCTTGAGGGAAATGGCCGCTGCCGGTAAGTCAGCCAAAGATTTACGGGCAGAAAAGAAAGAGATTTTAAAAGATGTATACCGTATTCTCTCCCTTTGCCTGGGCGAGCCGCCTCATACATTCACCTGGAGATACAAAGACAAGGAAGGCAATATTAAAGAATTGGCAAACTACACCCCTGTGCAATTTTACCAGGCCATCACTCCGAAAGATTATAGTCCGGAGAATTACATCATGATCATGAACGATCCTACCCGGGAATATTACAAATTGTATGAAATACAAAATTACCGGAATGCTGTGGAAGGAGTGAATTGGATATACCTGAATCTGCCCAATGAAGACATTAAAAAAGCAGCGTTAGCATCTATTAAAAACAACGAAGCCCTGTATGCATCGTGTGATGTAGGAAAACAACACCAAAGGGAAAGCGGTATTCTGGATCCGGAAATGTATGATTACGAAAGCCTGCTTGGAGTAAAATTAAAAATGGACAAAAAAGCCCGTATTTTAACCCGTCAAAGCGGATCCTCACACGCGATGACATTAGTGGGGTGCGATACAGATGAAAATGATCAGCCTGTCAAATGGGAATTTGAGAATAGCTGGGGGGCAAAAGCCGGGAATCAGGGATACCTGACGTTTACCGATAAATGGTTCGACGAATATATGTTCCGGATTGTTATCCACCGGAAATATTTGGATGAAAAAGCAGTTAACAGTTTAAAATCAAAGCCTATCCAATTACCCGTATGGGATTATATGTTTTAAAGAATAACAAAAAGTGGGAGAGCAATTGTTCTTCCACTTTTCATATACGCCTTTCCGGACCTGCTCTATAATCCACTCTTTTTTATTCATTCCTTCCGATATATCAAAACAGTGGCATAAGCAGAAACGCCTTCTTCCCGTCCTTCAAAACCCAGTTTTTCCGTAGTAGTTGCTTTTACGGATACCGCCTCTCTTTCTATCCCCATAACTTCTGCTAAACAGGATTGCATTTGCGGAATAAGGGATTTCAATTTGGGACGTTGCATACATATCACACTGTCAATATTCCCAATTTCAAACCCGTTTTCCTTTAAAAGTTCCACTGTTTTTTTCAACAGTATTTTGCTATCTATACCTTTAAATGTATCAGATGTGTCCGGAAAATGATAGCCGATATCCCGCATTCCGGCGGCTCCTAACAAAGCATCACAAATTGCATGTATCAAAACATCCCCGTCTGAATGGGCGACACAACCTTTTTCGTGTTCTACTTTTATACCTCCCAGCCAGAGATCCAGTCCTTCTTCCAGACGATGCACGTCTATACCGATACCTGTTCTTATTTTCATTTCTTTATTCTTTACGATTACTTTAAATCCATTTTGAACATTTAAAATTACAACTTTTTGCAAGCTTAACAAAAAAATATACTTTCTCAAAGAGAAGAAGTATTTCATTAAAAAATACAGGATTTTTCCAAGGATCAACACATTTTTCCGTACATTTGTCTACGTATTGTGATCCGACTAAAATTAACAAATTTCCAATGAAGAATTCTCACTTTTCTGGGAAGGGGAAAGCGTAAACCGGAAAGTAAAAGTTTTTCAAAAAATTCTCTCTAACCCGACTTAGATATGATTGCTATTCCACAGCTTTATAACGATTTTATCCGGGGGCACCGGGTAACTACAGATTCCCGGCACATTCAGCAAGGGGACGTTTTCATTGCCCTTAAAGGAGAAAATTTTAACGGTAATGAATTTGCCTCTTCCGCTTTGGAGAAAGGTGCCTCTGCTGTGTTTGTCGACGACAAAGACTACCTTTTGCCGGAAAACTGTATATTTGTCCCGGATGGTTTGCATTTTTTGCAGGACATAGCCCGTTACCACCGCCACCGTTTAGGAATTCCGATCCTAGGCATTACGGGGACAAATGGGAAAACGACAACAAAAGAATTATGTTTTGCCGTACTTTCAAAACAGTACAGGACCTCTGCAACTCAGGGGAATCTGAATAATCACATTGGTGTACCGCTCACCCTGCTGAGTATGGATGAAAATACCCAATTCGGGATCGTCGAAATGGGAGCCAATCATCCCGGCGAAATCCAGGAGTTATGTGATATAGCGGATCCGGATTTCGGGCTGATAACAAATATCGGACAAGCTCATCTGGAAGGATTTGGAAGTTACGAGAACATTATCCGAACGAAAACGCAATTGTATGATCATATATTCCGAAAATCAGGAAAACTTTTTGTCAACGCAGACGATCCTTTACTAATGGAACTTTCAGAGGGGCACACCCGCATCCTTTATGGAAAATCACAAGGAGACTGTAAAGGAGAAATCAAACAAACGATCCCTTATCTGGTATATGCCCTGAAAACGCTAAAAGGAGATCTTTACGTCAAAACGAAACTGATCGGAAGTTATAATTTTGACAATGCCATGGCTGCTTCCTGTATCGGTCAGTATTTCGGCATTCCACCCCTCAGTATCCGGGATGCTATCGAAAATTACCGTCCTACGAATCTTCGTTCACAACTGATAAAAACAACCCGCAACACGGTTATTCTGGATGCATACAATGCAAATCCCAGCAGCATGTACGCAGCGGTGAAAAACTTCACCGAAATTCAAGCTTCACCTAAAATTCTCATTTTGGGCGAAATGAGGGAACTGGGAACATACAGTGCAGAAGCCCACCGTAAAATAGTATCCTTAGCGACCGAAAACCCTGCACATACAGTATTTCTGGTCGGAAATAATTTTGAACATTGTAGTGATAATTGTAACTTTATCCGTCATTTTAAGGATACGGATACATTAATCGAATATTTAAAACTACATCCTTTTCATGCTTCTTACATTTTTGTAAAAGGATCAAGAGGGAATAAACTGGAAAGAATTGTCGAATTTTTATAATCCCGGTATCGTGAATAATAGAATTGTTATCATACCCACTTATAACGAAAAGGAAAATATCGAAAATATTATCCGCTATGTTGCCGGCCTTACTCCAGCATTTGATATTCTTATTATCGAGGATAATTCCCCGGACGGAACGGGAGACATTGTTGAAAAACTACAAAAAGAATTTTCCCAACTGCACATGATCTGCCGGGAAGGTAAATTAGGTTTGGGAACGGCTTATATTACCGGTTTTAAATGGTGTCTGGAACAGGGATACGAGTATATTTTCGAAATGGACGCCGATTTTTCCCATAATCCTGACGATCTTATCCGGCTATATAATGCCTGCACTTCAGGAGCAGATATGTCAATAGGATCCAGGTATGTTACCGGTGTCAATGTTGTTAACTGGCCGATGGGGAGGGTATTAATGTCTTATTTTGCATCCAAATACGTCCGTTTCATCACGGGCATGAAAGTCCACGATGCCACTGCCGGATTTGTATGTTATACCCGCAAAGTTTTAGAAGCCATTGATTTGGATAAAATCCGCTTCAAAGGGTATGCTTTCCAGATCGAAATGAAATTTACAGCCTGGACACTTGGATTTAAGTTAAAAGAAGTACCGATTATCTTTACTGACCGCACTTTAGGTTCTTCAAAAATGAGCGGGGGAATTTTTACGGAAGCTTTTCTAGGAGTCATTACAATGAAACTCAGAAGCCTTTTCCGGAAAAAACAGCAATAATACGTTTCAATACAATCGGACATAGGAATAGAAAACAACATCGAGGCATATGAAAAAAGTCATCCAAGGAGGAACGCTCGTCAATGAAGGCCGGATTTTTAAAGCAGACATCATCATTGAAAACGACCGCATTGCAGAGATTTCCGATCACTTTTCAGAAGTGCAATTAGAAAATGCCGAAGTCATAAACGCTCAGGGTCAATACGTGATTCCGGGAGTTATTGACGATCAGGTACATTTCCGGGAACCCGGACTTACCCGTAAGGGAGATATTGCAGAAGGGAGCCGGGCAGCCGCAGCAGGAGGAGTTACTTCTTTTATGGATATGCCGAACGTTATTCCTCCAACAACCACTCTCCGCTTACTGGAAGAAAAACAAGCCATCGCACAACAGCATTCTCTCGTAAATTATTCTTTTTATTTAGGGGCCACTTCGGAAAATATCGAAGAGATCCGGAAAGTAAATGTCCGTACGACCTGTGGTATAAAAGTATTTATGGGTTCTTCTACCGGAAACATGCTGGTAGATCACATCCCTGCTTTAGAACGGATATTTGCCGAATCTCCTTTGTTGATTGCAACTCATTGCGAAGACACTCCTTTAATTAATAAAAATCTGGATCGGTTCATACAGCAATACGGAGAGGGCATTCCTCCCCAAGCTCATCCCCTTATCCGAAGCCGGGAAGCTTGTTTTAAAAGTTCTTCTTTAGCTACAGCACTGGCCCGTAAACACAAAACCCGTTTACACATTCTTCATCTCAGTACTGCAGAAGAAACAGCCCTTCCGGACAGGGGACTGCGTACCCAAAAACGAATCACCGGAGAGGTATGTGTTCACCACCTTTGGTTCAACGACCAGGCTTATGCAAGTAAAGGTAATTTGGTAAAATGGAATCCAGCCATTAAAACAGAACATGACCGGCTAAGTTTAATAAAAGCCGTAAAAGAAGGGGTCATCGACGTCATTGCGACCGACCATGCTCCTCATCTCCTGAGCGAAAAAAAAGGTCCTTATACTCAGGCTGCCAGCGGAGGGCCCATGGTTCAGCATTCCCTGACCGTTCTGTTGGAATTAATGGAGAAAGGTTATTTCTCCCTGGAAGAAATCGTCGACCGGATGTGCCATGCGCCTGCCGATCTGTTTCACATCTCGGAAAGAGGATACCTTAGAAAAGGATATAAAGCAGATATTTGTATTTTCAAAAAATCTCCCTGGACGGTGACTCCAAACAACCTCCTCTATCGTTGTGGCTGGTCCCCTTTAGAGGATACAACTTTCAATTATAAAGTACAATTAACCCTTGTAAATGGTCATACAGTATATGAAAATGGCGTTTTCCATGAACAGCCGAAAGGTGAATTACTGAACTTTGACCGGTAAATTAAATCTCAAAAACAAAACCGGCCCCCAGTAAAAGCAAAAAAAGGATATTCCCGAATATCGGCAAACGTTGGATTACAAAATACTGGGAATAGATATAAGAAAGAGGAAATGCGACTAAATACATGAAATCAAAACGGATTCCAGGTATAAAAAGAAAAGTCAGTATACAGAAAACCAGCATAGATAACAAAGATACCATACTTCTCCGCTGACTTACTGTTGAAACCGGGTAATAAAGGGTGATATAATAAAGGGAAACAAACAATAGCAACAATAACGCACTGTAACGTACGATTTGAAGTGTTGTCAACTGATGCAAATATTCTCCGGCCCACAGATTTTCTTTAAAAAGAATAAAAAACTGGTTCAACTGGTCCGTCCAATAATAATAAAAAAGTATAAAATAAACCGGGGTTAAAATACCGATAGTAAGGGCCATAATGTCTTTTAGAGTAGATCTTCCCGAAAAAAACAGCACACAAAAAGCCCACAGAATTAATAATACAACCTTCGGATAAAAAAGGACTGCCAGGGCGATCCAAAATCCGAAATTAAATATAAAACGATTGGATTTCGTATTGTTTATGGCCCCAAGTAAACCGGTAAAAGCCCATACGATTATAAAGGCAGGGAATAATACCCAGCTAAAAATTCCTTTTACGAGCAATCCGATCGTCAGGATAATATAAATAACCGCCGGAAGCGTCGTCGTCTGGGCCAGAAATTTATATCGGATATTGACAAAAAATAATAAATACGCAATGCCGAGGGTGAACAGATAAATAAAAAACATTTTCCCTTCCGGTCTTAAATAAGCAAGGATTTCCGAAGGGATTATGCCCGGAAGAGCCGTACCTTCTGTTAAATGATTCCCGGAATAAAAATGATAGATACCTGCTATCGCCACAATCAGGGGCAATATAAAAAGCATATATGTCTTTTTAGACCTTAAATAACCGTCAAAAATCATTCGGGTTTAGTTTTCCAGTTCCATAAGATCTTTTCCGATATCGCTCCGATACGTTTTACCCTCAAAGTCAATTTCTTTTATATTCCGATACGACAAACCGAGAGCTTCCTGCAGGGTCTTTCCAAAAGAGCTGACGGCTAAAACCCGTCCTCCGTTCGTCAATATTTTTCCTCCTTCTTTCCGGGTTCCGGCATGAAAGACCAGACTTTCACCGGTTTGCCCGATCTGGATTTCTTTTCCTTTCTCGTAAGTTCCGGGGTATCCTTTAGCCACCAACATCACTGTCGTACAATACCGGGCATCCATTGCAAAATCCGCTGTCGCCAATTCGGCCCGGGCTGTCGCCTCAAATAGCCGGATCAGATCCGCTTTTATACGGGGCATCACCACTTCTGTTTCCGGATCTCCCATACGTACATTATATTCAATCACTTTCGGTTCTCCTTCCACATTCATCAGCCCGAAAAATATAAATCCTTTGTAATCTATTCCTTCCGCCTTCAGACCTGCAATAGTAGGCTGAATAATTTTTTCTTCCACTTTCCGATTGAAAATTTCGTCAGCAAAAGGAACGGGAGAAACAGCTCCCATGCCTCCTGTATTCAATCCGGTATCTCCTTCTCCAATCCTTTTGTAATCCTTAGCAGACCCTAGAACCTTATATTCTTCCCCATCGGTCAAGACAAAAACAGATATTTCTATCCCTTGCAAATATTCTTCAATTACAACGCGCTGACTGGCTTTTCCAAATTTACCTTCCAGCATTTCTTTCAATTCGGCCTGCGCCTCCTGTAAATCTTCCAGAATCAAAACCCCCTTGCCTGCAGCCAGTCCATCTGCTTTTAATACATAAGGGGGCTTTAACGTCTTTAAAAAATGATATCCTTTCTCCATCTGCTCAGCAGTAACCGTCATATAAGCCGCCGTCGGAATATGGTATTTAATCATAAATTCCTTAGCAAAATCCTTACTCCCTTCCAAAATAGCCCCAGCTTTCCCCGGACCGATAATGAATAAACCTCTCAAACGGGCATCTGCTTCCAGGTAATCCCGGATTCCTTCCACCAAAGGATCTTCCGGTCCTACGATAACCATACGAATTTTCTCCCGGACAATAAAATCAGCAATTCCTTGAAAATCCGAAACTTTTATATTCACATTCTCCGCGATTTCAGCCGTACCAGCATTTCCCGGAGCAACATACAATTTTTCCAACTCAGTACTCTGAGCCATTTTCCAGGCCAACGCATGTTCCCGTCCTCCGCCACCTAATAATAATACTCTCATATTCAGATTTCTAAAATTAATTTTACATCCGGTTTACAGCTTACAAAAATAGAAAAATACTTCTTTATTCTTCCTCTTCCCCTCAAAAACACAGAAAGAAAAATCCCTTCCGGGGAGATGATTTTTCCCGTTCGTTTCAGGCATTCATTTCATCCACAGTATAATTCAGAAAACGATTAAAACGGTACATTTTCTGAAATACCTCCACAATTTTTTCCTGAGCATCCTTTGTCATAAAAAAAACATCGGGTTTATAGGTAACCACATCATAATGCTTGTATTTCAATAAATCCCCCTGGGGAAAATCTGCAGGGAAAGGAGGCGGTACTTTTTTCAATTTATCCGTATCATCAATAGCAGCAAATTCTCCGGCAAAATCCGTTTCAGACAAAATAGAAGTAAATTCTTCAATATTCTCATATATATCCTGACGTAATCTTTTCAATAAGGCAGGTTCCGGACAATACAAACCTCCCCCGATTAAACTTCCGTCAGGTTCCACATGCAGATAATACCCCGCCCGCTGACTATTCCTTCCACCCGGAGAAGCAATGTAAGCAGCAAAATGAGTCTTATACGGCGACTTGTCAGGAGAAAAGCGGATATCCCGGTATATTCTGTAAACACAATCTTTTACTTCCAATCCGCTGATCTCTTCATCAAAACCGGCCGTTTTCTCAATTAATTTCCCTACCCATTCATCAAAAAAGGCTTTTAGCTCCAGATACCGCTTTTTATGCGTATTAAACCAATCCCTATTATTATTTTCCCGCAATTCCCGTAAAAAATCGTATATCTCTTTCATAACCGATTCTTAAAAATTGAATTTTTTCTTGTTTGTATACAAAAGTAATAAATGAGATCAGAAATAAATAATAACACTTGAAAAGTTTATCTGATTTTTGTTCTGTTACAATCTGCCATGCCCTTAAACAACCGGATACTGCTTACAACATAAGCCTGGAGGTAACATTGAAGAAATTGAAATTAAAAAATTCCTGAATTAAAGAGCGGACGATCTTGCCGGTTGATGAAAGATAAGCCGGTCAAAAAACTTAGCTGTTCTAGTTAGGGGAAAATTGCCCTATTTGTAATATTTAATTTTAACCTCCTGCCTGAACAAGAAATGAATACCTGCCAATGAAATGCTCACCGCTTTGATAAAAGAAGTGGCGGAAAAAGCCAGACCAAAGTCCGGGGAAGCGAAAGAAAAGTTTGGGAACCGGAACTCCGGGGAACTGTGATGAAAGTGTAAAATATACGGGTAATGTAAGAGAAAAATAAGCACAACCGGTTTACAATACTGAAATTCAATCGTACCGAATTCGGTACAATGAAGGACAGATAAAAAACGGGAACTTTAAAAATCCCCGTTTTCGTTTTATATATAAAGTTCACGAATCAAACCTACCGTTCAGTATATGAATTTCCCGAATTCACTGATAATGGTAAGCTTATTTCCTTCTTTCTCCTCACTGTCGTAACAACGGCCAACGATTTGAGCATCGATGTTAAAGCTTTTAGAAATCGCAATAATTTCTGCTGCCAGATCCTCTTCTACATATATTTCCATACGGTGTCCCATATTGAAAACCTTATACATTTCCTCCCAGGAGGTACCGGATTGCTGTTGTATCAAACGGAATAAAGGAGGTATAGGGAAGAGATTGTCTTTAACGACATGCATATTCTCGACAAAATTCATCACTTTTGTCTGAGCCCCTCCTGAACAATGAATCATACCGTGGACTTGATGCCGGTAGAGATCCAATATTTTTTTAATGACCGGAGCATAGGTCCGGGTAGGCGATAAAACCAGCTTTCCGGCATTTAATTCGCTGCCCATTACCGGATCAGTAAGCTTACATTGACCGGTGTACACCAGTTCTGACGGAATATTATTATCATAACTTTCCGGATATTTTCCTGCCAGGTATTTGGCGAAAACATCGTGGCGGGCTGAAGTTAAGCCGTTAGAGCCCATACCGCCATTGTACTCCTTTTCATAAGTAGCTTGTCCGTAAGAAGCCAAACCGACAATGACGTCTCCGGCTTGTATACGGGCATTATCTACGACATCCGACCGTTTCATACGGCAAGTCACCGTAGAATCTACAATAATGGTCCGTACCAAATCCCCCACGTCTGCAGTCTCTCCTCCCGTGGAGTAAATACTGACTCCCAACTCCCGGTATTCGGCCAGTAATTCTTCTGTCCCCCTGATGATTGCAGCAATAATTTCTCCCGGAATTAAGTTTTTATTCCGGCCGATAGTAGAAGAAAGTAATATGTTATCGACCGCACCCACACAGAGCAAATCGTCTATATTCATAATCAGGGCATCCTGGGCAATCCCTTTCCATACCGAAAGATCTCCGGTCTCTTTCCAATATAAATAAGCCAGGGAAGATTTAGTACCTGCCCCGTCGGCATGCATTATATTGCAATAGGCAGGATCTCCCCCCAAATAGTCAGGGACAATCTTACAAAACGCCTTGGGGAAAATTCCCTTGTCGATATTTCTGATAGCGTTATGAACGTCTTCTTTGGAAGCTGATACGCCCCGTTTATTATATCTCTCGTCTTTTCTCATAATGTTGATACTATAAACCCTTCCGGTATTAAAAGAGCATTGCTCTTTACTTTGAATAGGCAAATTTATACAAAATATCGGTTATCGGAAATTGAACATTCCGGACAAATAATCAATGCCAAATCCGGTGAAATATCGCATAAAGACGCCACCAAATCAGAAATATCAAAGCAATCGTAATGATATAGGTCACCGCAACACCGGTATGTAAAAAATAACGTACCGTAAATGCCAGTCCTTCAACTCCATTCCAGGGATTTAAACCGGTCCAGGTATACCGGAATTCCTTTGGCATAGCAGTCATCGACAGGACACTAAAGGCAACAATTAAAACAATCAAGGAAATAATAAAGGCTATCTTATTGATATTTCTCATGGAATCGAAATTAAAGATTTATCTTCCACAAATATAGTATAAACCTGTACAGTATCAAATTTATTCGAACTCTATCGGAACACATCCGTTTTTTTATACATAAATGGATTTCCCGGAACACAAAAAAAGCACAGAACTTTTCAGACCTTGCTTAAAATGAAAAAACCACCTTTAGCAGGTGGCTTTTACAATCAGCTCCTCAGGTAGGACTTGAACCTACGACCTACGGATTAACAGTCCGCCGCTCTAACCAACTGAGCTACTGAGGAATTAAATAAAAGAACTTCGCAGCATTACTGCCGGGCTCCTCAGGTAGGACTTGAACCTACGACCTACGGATTAACAGTCCGCCGCTCT
>NZ_CALCLB010000001.1:0-99720 GCF_937966165.1 uncultured Odoribacter sp. | reverse complement strand
AATATCTTCGAGTCTGCATACCACCCATCCGGCAGGCAAGTTCTTATAATGCCCGATACATTCTCTTATATTGTAGCCGTATTCATTATAAATCAATGTAATATGGTAACAACATTCAAAAATTATCTCGCTAAGACTAACTTAGCGAAAAACACCGTTACATCGTATGTATGGACAGTGCAGTATTTCCTCAATCATTACAGGGAAGTAAGTAAAAAGAACCTTTTAACCTACAAAGGGTATTTGGTGGAAAACTTCAAGCCGCAGACTGTCAATTTACGGCTGCAAGGTATTAACAAGTATCTTGAATTTACCAAGCAAGAGAAGCTGAAGGTAAAGTTCGTCAAAGTGCAACAGAAGAACTTTTTAGAAAATGTAATCAGTGATGCTGATTATAAATTTCTGAAAGCTCGATTAAAAACTGATGGTTACGATGAATGGTACTTTGTCGTATGGTTCATGGCTGCTACCGGAGCACGTGTCAGTGAATTGCTTCACATTAAAGCGGAGCATATCCAAGTTGGCCATCTTGATCTTTATAGCAAAGGCGGGAAAATACGTCGTTTGTATATTCCAAAGAACTTGCGTATAGAAGCTACGAAATGGCTCAAAGAAAAAGGTCTTACTTCCGGCTATATATTCCTAAACCGATTTGGGGAACGCATTACAACACGCGGTATAGCACAACAACTGAAACACTTTGCAGAAAAATACGGAATGAATAAGGAAGTTGTTTACCCTCATTCATTCCGTCACCGTTTCGCTAAAAACTTTCTTGACCGTTTTAACGACCTTGCCCTGCTTGCAGACCTTATGGGGCATGAAAGCATAGAAACTACTCGTATCTATCTACGTCGTACTGCAAGTGAACAGCAAAAGATAGTGGATAAAGTGGTCAATTGGTAATCTTATTGCAGACCTTAGAAGTGCAATCATTTACACTCCTAAGGTCTTTTTGAATGTTATCAAGAACAGAGAAAAGTTCCTCTATCTTTTGAACTATACGTCGTTGTTCATTGATAGGAGGAAGTGGAAAATACATATCATTAAAGTCTGTACTATTGAATCCTGCTTGAGCCGTCCTTGAAATTTCTTTTAGTTTACCTTGATATAGGTCAGATAGATAATAATAGTATGCAAACTCCTTGTATATGAGATTATCAAATTTAAAGATGACTTTTGCCATTGCAACATTATAAGCCCCTTGTTCAGCATGAAATACTTTCCCTAAAGAACCACCATAACGTGCTAATAATATATCTCCTTTCTCGGTTTGCTTTGAAGCAAGATTAATTGGGATATAAACAGGTACTGGAGATTCCCCATAATCTCTAATCTGATAAAGCCTAATATAATTTGGTTTAGGTGTTGTTTCAAAATAATTCTTCGCAGGTTGTGACCCACCAGATATATCTAAGATAAAATTATGGCCACACCATACCCATGTCTCAGGTATCTCATAAGGTAACTTCCCACTATGCCCGTTATCAAAAGGTGTGAAGTCTGGATTTATATGCCTCAAGAGTTCAATGGCTGGCTCATCATTCGGGTCTTGCGGCACAAGTTTACCGTGAATGGCAAGGTCGAGGATTTTGTTTTTAGCTTGTTTGATGACAGTCTGCAAATCAGATTTGTCTTGCTCTATTTGGTTTATTAAGGCAAACCAATGCTCGATCTCTGTCACAATGCGTTGTTGTTCTGTAAGTGGAGGAAGTGGAATAACCATTTTATCAAGTTCACCAAGATAAACTCCAGCTTGTGCATTTCCATTACTTTTTTCTAAAAAGAAAGATTGAAAAATTTGATTCTGAAGCAAATAGAAACAAAACAGATTTGAGATACAAGTGTCAATTATTGAAATGCTCCGTTGAGCAATAACAGGCTTGTTATATTCATAAATTCCCACATTGCCTATAGACCCTCCAATAATTCCTAATATTATATCTCCTTTGTTGATTTGAGTTCTAGGATTTTCTTTTTGGAATCCGATTTCATCTGTATATCTATCTTTATCAGTGAAAACGATTCTTCCATTTTTGATATTTTGAGCACTTATAACTGTATATCCTTCTAGTTGTTTGGGAGGGGGATTATGTGATCCATCTGTCAGTTTTTTACAAATTGTTCCAAAAGTTACCCAACACCACCCCTTCGGTATTTCAAACGGCACATTCTCATAATGGGGCGTATGTATAGTAAACAATGGGCCAAACCGAAAGATGGTGTGCTGTAACTTTTTGCTACAACACACCAAAAGAGAATAACTATCTTCTTCGATAACCCCGCTTGTTTCTCATTACAATCATATTCAGAGGAAACACTCCGCCTTATTACCTAAAAGATAAAGGGAAATTGCAGGGAACCTATATTCGTGTCAGCTCGACCAATCGCCTCGCAGATGAAACGATCATTGCAGAATTGGAGCATAGAAAGCGTAATATATCTTTCGACAGTGAGGCTGTTCCGGAAAATTGGCTAAGGAACTGAGAGTCAGTTCAAATTTCAAATAAAAAACATTGGTCTTGTCATTCTGAGCATCGCGAAGAATCTGAAAGCCGTCAGAGCGATGCACTCAACAAATGTAATAGCCCCTGTTTTCAAACGTCTTGGTATCATCGACCAATGGGGTAATGGCTTGAAGTTGATAGCCGATGAACTGAAAGAATATCCTAATATCGAACTTAGATGGAAGGAGGTAGGATTATCATTTCAAGTGCAGTTTGTAAGGCTGGATTATCTACAGAACGCAGAGCGGATAAAGGATGTGCAGCAAGAGTTGCAAAAGGCGACATTATATTTGAAGGTATTGCACTGTATAGTAAATAATACTTTATCAAGGCAAGAAATATCCCTTGCCTTGGGACAAAAGAAAGTTCGGGACAATTAAATAAAGTTATTCAAAATTGATTGCCAACAACCTGATCGAAAGAATTATCCCTGATAAACCTAATCATCCTACTCAGAAGTTTCAACTAACAGAACGTGGACAGTTATTTCTTGGTTTACTTGCAAAATGAAATGACTATGATATATAGCTATTTACATTGAAATAAAACCTCGCTTCGACTATATACGTTAAAGCGAAGTTTTATTATCTCAAAAACTTTTCGAAAAACCGTTTTTAATTCCCATTTCTCTTATTACCAATATTTTATCTTTATAGCATCCTTTTCTTTCCGGAAAGCCGATCATAAATCCCCAATCTTTTTCCGTTTTCCAATTTATTATATACTTTTGCAAAGGTGTAATTAAAGAATCAAATAATCTTATGTCAGATCTTTCCGAAGTCAAGATTTTTACCGGGGAAAACAGCAAATACATTGCTGAAAATATTGCTAAATCGCTTGGTTTAGAATTAGGTAAAAAAATTTTTTTGAATTTCAGTGACGGAGAATTTGCTACCGCTTATGATGAAACGGTGAGAGGAGATCATGTATTTATCGTACAGTCTACATTTCCGCCCAGTGATAATCTCATGGAATTGCTCATGATGATTGATGCAGCTAAACGGGCATCTGCCTATAAAGTGGTCGCCGTTATTCCTTATTTCGGTTTTGCGCGCCAGGACCGGAAAGACAGGCCCCGGGTAGCTATAGGTGCAAAATTAGTTGCCAATATGCTACATGCAGCAGGAGTTGACCGAATTATGACGATGGATTTACATGCCGATCAAATCCAAGGTTTTTTCGATATTCCCGTCGACCATTTATATGGTTCCTCTGTATTAGCACCTTACATCCGCTCACTGAAACTCGACAATTTAGCTATTGCTTCTCCGGATATCGGTGGTTCTAAAAGAGCAAATTCCTGGGCCAAATTTTTCAATTCTGACCTGGTTATTTGTCATAAAACCAGGGAAAGACCGAATGAAGTGTCAGAGATGAAAGCCATCGGAAATGTAATAGGCAAAAATGTAGTGATTGTCGACGATATGATTGATACAGCCGGCACCATTTGTAAAGCTGCCGACATGCTGAAAAACATGGGAGCTAAAACTGTTCGTGCCGTAGCTACTCATGCCGTCCTTTCTGGTCAGGCTTATCAGCGAATTGAGGCATCAGCTTTGGAAGAAGTTATTTTTACCGATTCTATTCCGTTGAAACAACAATCCAGTAAAATTAAAATCATTTCTGTTGCCGATATGTTCGCAGAAACCATCCGGAATGTATACGAACACAAATCCATCAGCGATCATTTTATATTATAATTCCTTTTCATGCGAAGAAAGGATTATCTAAAATTATCTGAAATGACTCTATTGAGGGGACAATTTTATCTCCATCAGGATAAAATGAAAACGTATCCGTCCCCTATAAAGCAATAAAAGACAATTTTTTAGATAATCCCTTCTTTATATTTCGTACCTTTGCAGGAAAATGAGAGAAGGACAACTTTTAATTTAAAGTTTATATGAGTGAAGAGGAAATCCAGCAAATCACCGATTTTCAGGTAAACGAAATTACAGAACATTGCATTTATTCCCGCCTGGCTGCCGTGCAAAAAAAAAGCCATAACCGTCAGGTCCTGTCGGAACTTGCCAGGGAAGAGTTAATTCATTTTCAAACCCTAAAAAAATACACCGGACAAGCACCTGCTCCACGTAAATGGAAGGTGGAAGGTTATGTTTGGATAGCTCGCTTATTTGGTCTGACTTTCGGAATTAAACTGATGGAAAAAGGAGAAGATACCGCACAAAAAATATACCGGCAATGGGAAAATGAAGATCTGCAAAAAATGGCGACAGAAGAAGAAGTACACGAAGCCAAGCTTATTTCCCTCATCGATGAAGAAGGACTAAATTATATGAGTTCAGTTGTTTTGGGACTTAATGATGCCTTAGTGGAATTTACCGGGGCCTTAGCAGGTTACACTTTTGCTTTACAACATCCCCGATTAGTCGCTTTAACCGGAGGAATCACCGGAATTGCAGCTGCACTTTCCATGGCTGCTTCTGAATATTTGTCCACCCGGGCAGAAAAAGATAATAAAAACGCATTTAAAGCCTCCGTTTATACAGGTATTGCCTATATTATTACTGTCGCTGTACTGATCGCGCCTTTCGTATTGATGAATAATGTATACTGGGCTCTGGGAGTTTGCCTGAGCGGGGCTCTCGTTATAATCGCTGTCTTTAATTATTATTATTCAGTGGTTCGAAGCGAAAGCTTTAAAAGACGTTTCGGAGAAATGGCCTTAATCAGTCTGGGCATTGCCGCTATCAGTTTCGGAATCGGATATGCCCTACGCCTGATTACAGGCATAGAACTCTGAAACAGACTCAGTTTTTAGTTTATTTTTAACCCAAATGGCATACTTTTTGCAGAATAAAAACTTATTTTAATATTAATATATAGAATTTTAAACATTAAAGTTCAGGAAATTTTAGAGAAGCAAAGATTAAATCTAATTAAACAAAAAAACGAATATATGCGAAATTATCATATTTATATATTATTAGTGAGTCTGCTGTGCATAACTTCTTGCGAAAAAGTAGACAACCTGAGTGATGAAGCCTCTGTACTCTCATTTAAAATTACCCATGTCTCCGATGGAATTGAGATAGATAATAATAATATTACAATCACTCAAGACAGTAAAGGAAACACGATTTCAATACCTTTATTATTCGGACGAAAAAATTTTCCGTTAAAACTAACTGCCGATATTCAGTTTTCATCTACAACAGACGACATCATTAGTGTAGATGAAAACGCTTTGAATTTGAAAGAATTCACGTTTGAAGATGTTTATACCTCTTATAGTTTTTACATGATTTCAGAAAGCGGGAAGCCTCATTTGGCTACCGTTCAGCTCATTGACAATCCGAATGCTGAAATTCTTTCATTTACACCCGACTTACCCAAAGATAGTTATTCGGTAACGACTCGTGACAACAACATTTTAATTACATTGAAACAATCTCTTTCCTGGCCGATTGTGATCACTCCTGTAATCTCGAAAACAGCAACAGCCAGATATGTAGATTATAATGAAGGTGACTCCTTTACTTTCCAGTCTCCCGCTGACAATGAGAAACAGATTACATTACTGGCCGACAATGAAGACACCAAAACCTGGAACATAAAAATTGTACCTCCTATTGAAAATTGTGATTTTGAACGCTGGATCAAAGAAGGTACTAAAAATGTGAATATCGATCCAACTCCTGGAAAAGGGTTAGGATGGGCGACGGCAAACAATCAGTTTGTAGCAGGTACGACTCCTGTAGAACATAACGGCGGTAAAGCAGCTCAAATGACAACAGGCATCCAGGAATTGAGCGGTATCGGTATAGGGGACTTGATTACGGCAGGAACAATTTTCACAGGTTATTTCCAAATGAACTTGTCGGCTTTAAATGATCCTGCCAAGATGACTTATTTCGGAATTCCTTTTATCATGCGACCTGTTTCCATTTCCGTAGAGGCAAAATACACTCCTGGAAGTAAATTTCAACAATCTGTAAAAGGAGGAGACGGTAAATATAAATTGACAGACATTTCAGGAATAGATGAAGGCCGGATTTGGGTAAAACTGCTGTATTGGGGAGGAAAAGGCGACCTCGAATACCATGATAAGCCGGTGGACGGCCTGATTGAATTAGGAGCCGGAGAATTAATCTTTACGGGAGATGCCTCTTTCCGGAACTGGAGTAACCATATAATTCCCATCGAATACAACTCCACTTATAAATTTCTGGAACCGACTCATATTTCCATTGTCATGACCTCCAGTCGCCAGGGAGATTATTTCATTGGAGCTAAAGGAAGTACATTAACGGTAGATAATGTTACAATAAATTATTAATTACAAGAACATCCGCTATGAAAATCAAACTATATCTCTCAGTTCTATTTTTATGTTGTACGCTACTCGCTCTGGGCCGCTCCTCTAAAATCAGTAAAGACACTACTGACCCGCAGGAAGTTGAATATCGCTTTGCCCTGGGAGTACAACTCGGTACAGATATTGGGGGAGCTATTCCTTTCCCATTTAACAATATTCCCAAACCTTTCAATCCACGCCCGCAATTATCCCCGTCCTTAGGGGTAAAATTAACCTTTCCGTTAGTGCGTCACTGGACATTAGGGACAGAACTCACTTATAAGAAAGTGGCTATCGATGCCGATGCACGTTTCAAAAACCAGCGTTTTAATGATGAAGACCGCGGGGTTGTAGCTCGTTTCACCGGGTCAGCCGAAATGGGAATGGATTTTACAATGCTTGAAATTCCTTTATACGCTAAATATACTTTCCGGAACGAAAAAGACAGAATTTTATTCGGGGGATATTTTGCATGGATGATAAACAGTAAATTTAATATCCAGGTAAATAAAGGGTACATGATGGATGACAACGGAGTTTATTCCGGCCCTATTGTAGACGAACCACTAAAAATTAATTTCAATGATATTCTGAGTAATTGGGATGCCGGTTTAGTTCTGGGATATGAAAGAAGATTATTAACCCGCATGGAAATTGGCCTGAGGGTAAGTTGTGGTTTAAAAGACATTTTTAAGCCGGATAATCAATATTTTGATTATAAAATGCTGAATATGCGAGGGACACTTGTCCTGAGTTATAATTTATTTAATATCAAACCGTCGGGATTAAATCCGTTCCGTCATAAAACCAAAGATTTTAACTATTAACGGGAAAAGAAGAAAAACACTTTTTCAGTGTCTGGCATACATTTTGCAATTTCTTACTATTTGAAAAATTCTTTAAATCAGCCGGATTTAAAGAAAGGGAAAACAATTTTAAAAATCAATTTTAATTAAAAACAACATGAAAAAAGGATTTATTTACCTATTGTTACTTGTTTTGGGAGTAGCTACTTTCGTAAGCTGTGACGATGACGACAATGACGGCTACAAAAGAATTACTGCCCAATACACCGCTGCGAATTTAAAACTGACACTCAACGGTAAAGAAATAAGCGGTAAAACTGTTAGCATTCAGGCTTTGAACGAAACCACAGCTAACCTGATTTTAAAGAGCTTAATCCCCGGAGAGACGAATCTTTACATCAATGCTCTTCTCACCAATACCGGCGGAGATAACTATAGTCTGGAAGGGAAAAGTGAAACCACAGACCGCGTGATTACCGCAGAAGGAAATATTACGGAAGGGGTATTGACCCTGAATTGTACTTTTAAAGTCACTTCTAAAGTTGTAGGTAACTGGAAACTAATCGAACAACAGGAAAGTACGGATCCGAACGAACTTCTGGGGAAAGGCCCTTTGCATTTCAAAATCGCAACAGACATTGATTCCATAAGACTTCCGCTTATTCTTTCAGACGGATCTAAATTGTCGTTCGCTATAAAAGATAATATAGAGAAGCAGGAAGCAGGCTTCGTTAGTTTTACTAAAGCGATTTTCGCCATAATGGTTCCCAATTTTCTTTATAACATTGAGTTGCAGGAAGACGGGGATTTAACAGCTACTTATGCCGTAACAGATGAAAATATGAATCCGGTTGATACGGTTACTTTAGCAGAAGGCATAGCCCGGTATAATGTTAAAGACGGGAAAATTTACATTGCAATTGACGTAGAGGAACTGCTGCCCAGAAGTGTCGCACAGGACCAACAGCCGGTAAACATCCTGACAATACTTTCAGAAGGCTTACCCCTTATTCTCGATTTGAATGGAGATAATATGTTAGCCTATGCCGACAAGACTATGATGGTACCGTTTATGGGTATGATGGATGTTGTAAAAGCATTGGTAAAAGATATGGAACCAATGGATATTGGTTTGGGCATTGTTACTGCAGAAGCTTTACAGACATTCCTGGACGAAGTGGTAACTTTAGTGACGACATCCGAAACAATTGAGATTGGATTAAATCTGGGGAAAAATGCAAATCCTCAGCTAACCTCTCCCATACAAGGCTTTGATTGGAAAAGTGCTCTGAAGTCTTTCAACAAATAATTGAATTACAATTTTCATAAAAAGCCGTCTAAAAATTTTTGGACGGTTTTTTATTTTTACGGAATATTTCTTATGGAGAATATTCCCTGTTCTTCAAAGAAGTTTTAAGCCTTTACATTTCACCTTTTCTTTTTCCTTTATATCTTTGTGCCTCAAAATGAAATCATAAAAAAATCAAATCATGGAATATAACTTCAAAGAAGTCGAAAAAAAATGGCAAAACTATTGGAAAGAACATAAAACATACCAAGTAGAAATAGATCCGGATAAACCGAAATACTATGTACTGGATATGTTCCCTTATCCTTCAGGAGCTGGACTGCATGTCGGCCATCCATTGGGATATATCGCTTCTGATATATATTCCCGTTACAAACGCTTGAAAGGGTTTAACGTCCTGCATCCAATGGGATACGACGCTTACGGATTACCTGCAGAACAATACGCCATACAGACCGGGCAACATCCAGCCCTCACAACGGAAAAAAATATCAACCGTTATCGGGAACAACTGGATAAAATCGGTTTTTCCTTTGATTGGAACCGGGAAGTACGGACCTGCGACCCGCACTATTACAAATGGACACAATGGGCATTTATTCAAATGTTCAACAGCTTTTACAATTACGAAAAACAAAAGGCAATGCCTATAGCCGAATTAGTAAAAGCTTTCGAAACTTCCGGAACAGCAAATTTAAATGTAGCTTGTAGCGAACAGCTCCATTTTACAGCCGGAAACTGGAATGCAAAAACAGAAAAAGAACAACAGGAAATATTACTCAATTACCGTTTGGCCTATCTGGCAGAAACAATGGTTAACTGGTGTCCCCAACTGGGAACAGTACTAGCCAATGATGAAGTAAAAGAAGGGATTTCTGTCCGGGGAGGCTATCCCGTAGTTCAGAAAAAAATGCGGCAGTGGTCTTTGAGGGTCTCCGCCTATGCGCAGCGTTTGTTAGAAGGTTTAGATACGGTCGAATGGTCCGATTCTCTGAAAGATATCCAACGGAATTGGATTGGTCGTTCCCAGGGGGCAGACGTAATTTTTGAAGTGAAGGATTCAGATATAAAATTACAAATTTTCACTACCCGTCCGGATACCATCTTTGGAGTCAGCTTTATGGTCCTGGCTCCCGAAAGCGACTACGTAAAGCAACTGACTACGCAAAGCCAGCGGCATGAAGTTGAAGAATATCTGAATTATGTAGCCAAACGAACAGAACGGGAACGCCAAACGGAAGTTAAAAAAGTTACGGGGGTATTTTCCGGATCTTACGCGATAAACCCTTTTACCCAAGAATCCATTCCTATTTGGATCAGCGAATATGTTTTAGCGGGTTACGGAACGGGGGCCATAATGGCAGTGCCCGCCCATGACAGCCGGGACTATGCTTTTGCCAGGAAATTCAATCTACCTATTGTTCCGGTCATCGACAACGGGCAGGGATGCGATCTTTCTGAAAGTTCTTACGATGCGAAAGAAGGGAAAATGATCAACAGTGGCTTTATCAACGGACTAGACGTCAAAGAAGCCATCAAACAGATCGCTGAAGAAGTGGAAAAACGGGGAATCGGGAAAAGTAAAATCAATTACCGTCTGAGGGATGCTATTTTCAGCCGTCAAAGATACTGGGGAGAACCTTTCCCCGTTTATTATAAGGACGGCATGCCTTATACACTGGATGAATCCAGATTACCTTTGGAATTGCCGGAAATTGACAAATATTTACCTACAGAAACAGGAGAACCTCCATTAGGACGTGCCAAAAACTGGAAAACAGAAGAAGGATATCCCTTAGAACTGAATACAATGCCGGGATTTGCCGGCTCCTCAGCCTATTATCTTCGCTATATGGATCCGCACAATGACCAGGCCCTGGTCAGTAAAGAAGCGGATGAGTATTGGAGAAATGTGGATTTATATCTGGGAGGGGCAGAACATGCCACCGGTCATTTGATTTATTCCCGTTTTTGGAACCATTTCCTTTATGATCTGGGTTATGTATGCGAAGCAGAACCTTTCAAAAAGCTGATTAATCAAGGTATGATACAAGGCCGTTCAAACTTCGTGTATCGTATACAAGGCAGCAATACTTTTGTATCTCATGGGTTAAAAGACCAATATGAAACCACAGAGATTCACGTAAATGTCAATATCGTCCACAACGACATTCTGGACCTGGAAGCTTTCCAAAACTGGATGCCGGAATACAAAGATGCAGAATTTATTCTGGAAGACGGGAAATATATTTGCGGATGGGCAATTGAAAAAATGTCCAAGTCCATGTATAATGTCGTCAATCCCGATGACATTATCGAAGAGTTCGGAGCAGATACCCTACGTTTGTACGAAATGTTCCTTGGACCGTTAGAAGCACATAAACCCTGGGATACCCAAGGGATAGACGGAGTATTCAAATTTTTAAAAAAATTCTGGAGGCTTTACATCAATAACGATAAATTAAATGTAACAGAAGAAATTCCGACCAAAGAAGAATTAAAAATATTACACAAAACCTTGAAAAAGATCGAATCGGATATTGAAAATTTTTCATTTAACACTTCCGTTCCGGCATTCATGATTTGTACAAATGAACTGACTGCTTTAAAATGTAACAAAAGGGCTGTATTGGAACCCCTTACCATCGCCATAGCTCCTTATGCCCCCCACATTGCTGAGGAATTATGGCATCAACTGGGAAATACAGGAAGTGTCACAACGGCAACTTTCCCCCAATGGGATGAACAATATCTGATAGAAGATACTTTTGAATACCCGATTTCGTTTAACGGGAAAGTCCGTTTTAAATTGACAATACCCTTATCAGCCAGTTCCGCTGAAATTGAAACGACAGTAAAAAATGCCCCTGAAACAGATAAATATCTGGCCGGCAAAACCGTGAAAAAGATAATCATTGTTCCTAAAAAAATCGTGAACATTGTAATTTAAACACAAGCTTATTCCTCTATTCAAATAAAGTTTATTTGAATAGAGGAAAATAAACTTGTCAGAATATGCGTAAAATACTCTATATTACTCTAGGTATACTCTCTATTATTTTAGGCATTATCGGGATATTTATTCCGGGTTTGCCCACTACTCCTTTTTTGTTATTGAGTTCCTGGTTATTTTACAAAAGTTCCCGAAAATTACATGACCGGCTGCATCGTTCCAGGTGGTTGGGTAGATATATCCGGCATTACGAATCTAAAAAGGGAATAAGCCTGACTTCCAAATGGATTTCTATACTTTGTATGTGGACGATGATTAATATTTCTGCATTTATCTTTTTTGAAAACTGGCATATGCGGATTCTTTTATTTGCTTTAGGAGTAATCGGAACCGGCAGTATACTATTCTTCGTACCTACAGCGAAAAACAATCTTTTCCCGGAAGAATATAAAAAAGGAAATAAGGATTAAATCTAAAAAATCAAATTCAATATCTCCCGATAATCGTCAATTCTCTTTGCCTTCTGCAATTTTTTTCTCAATTTATAATCGGTCCCCGGCAAAAAATATTCCCAATAGGATTTCATTTTTTGTAACAATAATCTCTCATCCTTCAGATAATCCCGGTAAGCCACAAAAAGTGCCCCTATAAAATCTTTATTCCGGGTAGCGACAACAGGATCCTCCGGGCTATTGTACACATAATTTTCTGCTAAAGCAGGATCAGCTAACAAACCGCGTCCCAACATAACTCCCTTTAAGAGAGGAAATTTTTGCAAGGTTTCCTGTATTTGAGGTACAGTATTCAGATCTCCGTTATACAATAAAGGATGCTGACATTCCTGATAAAAACGCTCAAACATTTTCAGATCAGGTTCTCCTTTATATTGCTGTTTCCCTGTACGTGCATGAAGAGTAATATGAACGAGAGGACAATTGTTCAAAATAGATACCAAATTCAAACATTCCTGTTTATCCGCCCAGCCCAAACGCATTTTTACAGAAAAACGGACTTTCGGAAATTCCGTTACCGTTTCCAACACAGCTCCTACTCTATCCGGATAAGGCAACATACCTGCTCCTTTTTTCTGTCCGGCAATCAGAGGGAAAGGGCACCCTAAATTAATATCTGCCCTGGAATATCCTTTTGCGAGAAGGAAAAAAATAAAATGCTTCAATTCTTCGGGAGAACCCGGTAATATTTGAGGGATCAAATCCTGGACTTTATTATTGACGGGATCTACATCCCGCATATCCCTGTTACGGAAAGTATTCCCTTTCTCCACACGCATAAAGGGAGTATAATAAACATCTATTCCTTTAAAAAAACGGGCAAAAGTATTCCGGTAAATCCAGTCCGTATACCCCTGTAAGGGAGCAAAATGAATCTCATATTTTTTTTCCATAAAACAAAAGTAAAATAAAAAATATTCCGGACAGCAAATTGTATATGAGAAAACAAGTCCATTAAGATAAAACATTTATACAGCCTGATCACAGAGCGTAAAATATTTCTATAAAAGAAAATTGTATTGTTACTCGCAAAACAAATCTTAACTTAGCAACGAAAATAAATTTCAGATCTTTTAAATACTCCGAATATGAAAAATGTAATGTTTCTTTTAGCTTTTACTATCCTTTGTTCCGGCTTAAAAGCACAGAGCGACGACCGTGGTTATCTGGTAAAAACGGGGGATATGGCTCCTGATATCGAAATCCGGTATACGGACGGTACCGTAAAAAAATTATCCGATTTCCGGGGAAAAGTAGTAATGCTTCAATTCACGGCCAGCTGGTGCGGTGTGTGCCGGAAAGAAATGCCTTTTATTGAAAAAGATATATGGCAAAAACATAAAAACAATCCTCATTTTGCATTGATTGGCATAGACCTTAAAGAAAACCGGGAAAAAACCATCCAATTCGCTCAGGATATTAAAATAACATATCCGCTTACTCTGGATCCGGCAGGGAAATCTTTTTATACCTATGCAGAAAAGAATGCCGGTGTTACCCGGAATATTATTATTGACAAAAACGGCAAAATCGTTTATTTAACCCGCTTGTACGATCCGGAAGAATTCCAGCAAATGGTTCAGGTCATTGATCAGCTCCTTCAGCAATAAATTTTTCCGAAGCTTAAGGAGGTTCGATAATTTTCCCTCTGTAGGAGGAAAGCCATTTTGAATTCTGAATTTATAAAAACCGGGAAATTAAATCGTTTAAATAAAACAAATTTAATTTCCCGGTTCTTTAATTATGTATGTATTATTCCTGAAGTGCTTTCTGTAAAGTAGAATCAATCCTTCCTATAACAGGGTACAAACCTTCATTGTCTAAAACATCCCGGGCAATATAGGCTTCCAGATTGACACGAATGATCTCATAAGAATCCCGGATGCCCTTCCGATCTTTTTTTAAACCATGCTTTTCAGCATAATCAGCCATTTCCTCTACTAAATCGAAGTTTTTCAGATAAGCTAATATGGCCTTATAATCTTTCAAGTTTTTCATCTCTTCCCTATGTCTATCCATAAAATCGAAAGTATAGTCATACAATAACATGGTACGACGTAAATCGACCAAATATTTTGAGAAACCGCTTGTATCTGCAGGAACAAATACATCCGGCATAATCCCGCCACCGCCATATACGACCCGGCCTCCTACCGTATGATATTTTAGATTGGGATCGAAATGTATACTGTCTTTTACTTCCAACTCTCCGTGAAGAATACGGTTGTAATAATCGTCATAATATTCTTTTTTCCCTTTATCATAAGGCCGTTGTATAGAACGTCCTGAAGGAATGTAATACCGGGCTACCGTAAGCCGTAAAGCCGAACCATCCGGTAGCATACGCTGCTCCTGTACTAATCCTTTCCCAAAAGAACGGCGCCCCACTATTTTTCCCCTGTCGTTATCCTGAATAGCTCCGGCAAAAATCTCACTGGCAGAAGCACTGTTTTCATCGATCATAACGATCAAAGGCAGATTTTTATACTTGCCTTTCCCATTTGAGAAATAATCAGAACGGGGAGATGCTTTCCCTTGTGTATACAAGATCAACTTCTGGTTCTCTAGGAATTCATTGACCATCTTTAATGCTATAGGCAATATTCCTCCGACATTTCCCCGCAAATCCACAATCAGTTTTTTCATCCCTTCTCCTTCCAGTTGTTGAAGCGCTGCCATAAACTCATCGTAAGTATTCATCGCAAAAGTATTCACTTTCACATATCCTGTCGTATCATTAGCCATATAAGCGACATCCACACTTTTTATCGGAATACTCCCCCGGGTAATTTTCTTAACGAGAGGAGCTTTTTCCCCCCTTCTCACAATGGTCACTTCAACATCTGTCCCAATTTGTCCCCGCATCATTCCCATAATTTTCTGATCGTCCATTTTCACTCCTGCCACAAGACTGTCGTTAACTTTGATAATACGGTCCCCGTCCTCCAAGCCAGCATCCTGAGAAGGTCCGCCCGGTACTACTTTTATCACAGTAACAGTATCCCTGTATTTATAAAACTGTACTCCGATACCTCCAAAATTCCCCACCATATCTTCATTGACTTTTTCCATTTCTTTTACAGGAATATAGACAGTATGCGGATCCAGATCCTTTATAATTTCACTAATAGCATTTTCTTCTATTTTTTGAATATCAACGGTATCCACATAAGAATGCTCAACCATATTCAATACCATATCCAGTTTGCTCCCTTGTACCGGTAAAAACAATTCCTGCCTTTCCCGGAAATCTTTTTTCATGAAAAGAGAATTTACAAACATTCCCACCACAATCGCCAATGCCAAGATCAAAGGCATTAAAATCACCTTCCAATTGTTTTTATACATTTTTGTTCTATTATTTTACAATTAAATTTATTCCATTTCAATTAAATCAACAGTTATACCTGCTTGCTGCAATAATTGAATCCCATCCGCACAATGATAAAGTTCTGAATATACCACCCGGCAAATCCCGGCCTGTATAATGAGTTTCGCACATTCTATACAAGGGGAAGCAGTCACGTATAAGGTTGCACCTTCGCTGCTGTTGCTGGATTTGGCCACCTTTGTGATCGCATTCGCTTCAGCATGTAAAACGTAAGGTTTGGTGCGATTTTCCTCGTCTTCACAAATATTTTCAAATCCCGAAGGGGTACCGTTGTAACCGTCTGAAATGATAGACTTATCCTTTACAATCAGTGCTCCCACTTGCCGGCGTTTACAGTAGGAATTCTCCGCCCATATCCTGGCCATCCTTAAATACCTTTCATCTAATAACCTTTGCTTTGTCTGCTCTTCCATAAGCCTTCATCATTTTTTCCGGTTTCCAAGAAAGTTGATCATCTCGTAAAATCCATTTTTACGTTCTTCAGCAACAGCTACTTTCTGGATAGCCATCCGGCTTTTGTCCAGGTAATTTCCGATTGTCCCCAAAACAAGCTCCGGTATGCCCAAACGATTGTAAATTTCCGTTACGGCCTTTATTTTCTCTAAAACATTAAACTCTTTTTTATCAATCCAAGCCTGCAGCTCAGCCTTCGTCCCTGCATCCGCCAACTCCAAAGCCTTGATCAATAAATAAGTCTTTTTATTTTCAGTAATATCTCCCCCTATATTTTTTCCAAACTCCGCCACATCTCCGTAGACATCGAGATAATCATCCTGCAATTGAAATGCCAATCCCAGGTATCCTCCAAAGTCATATAAAGCATTATATTCGTGTTCAGGCGCTCCGGCAATTAATGCCCCGTGACGCAAACTACCGGCAATCAGAACAGAAGTCTTTAAATAAATCATATGTATATATTCTTCTTCCGTTACATCATTGCGCGTCTCAAATTCCATATCGTATTGCTGTCCCTTACAAACATCCATAGCGACCTGATTAAAACCATCTATTACCTGACGAAGGTACCGGTCTTCACAATTTTCAATGTACTTATAAGCAGTAATAGCCGCAGCATCCCCACTTAAAATAGCTACATTACTGTTCCATTTCTTATGCACAGTCTGTCGTCCCCTTCTCAATGCCGCATCATCCATCACATCATCATGCAATAAAGTATAATTGTGAAATATCTCGATTCCAATAGCTGACTTTAAAGCCTTCTCTATATCATCCCGGTATAAATTATAAGCCATCAAAGTCAGTACCGGCCGGAGCCGTTTTCCTCCATCTTCCAAAATATATTGAATGGGTTCAAATAAAGAATAAGGAACTTCTACATATTCCTTTTTTTCAAATTCAGCTTTGATAATATCCCTTAACTGTTCAATGGTGTACATTTCTTTTATTTTTAATAAAGTGCTAAATTATAAAAAGAAGCCGGAAAATCAGCGTTTCGCCTTGTTTTTTTAATCCTATTCCCAAAATTCCTCAACCCCTCTTATTTCTTTCATTTTAATACATAAAAAAACATTTTGCTGAATAATTACAATAAATAAACCGACCGGAAAAGATTTCCGGCCGGTTATCCATAAAATAATTTTTCAAAATTTACTTACTTACAATTTTCCAGTATTTTCCGTGCCACACTACCTGTTACGTCCTGATCTTCTCCATAAGCAGCTTCTCTTTCATTAAAACGCCTCTCTATTTCTAAAATCGTATTCTCTCCAATCTGAGCTTCGTTTAAACGCGTTGACAATCCTAAGCTCCGGAAAAAAGACTCTGTCTTTTCAATCGCCAATGCCGCACGCTCGGCCTCCGATCCTTCATTTATTCCCCAAATTCGTTCCCCGTACTGTACTAATTTCGCCTTTTTCTTCTCAAAAAGAGTACGCAAAAGTCCCGGCAGGACGATTGCCAAAGTAGCCCCATGAGTCAAACCATGTAAAGCTGTCAATTCATGACCGATCATATGGGTCGCCCAATCCTGACGTACCCCCATGGCAATAAAGCCATTCAATCCCATGGTCGCACAAAGCATAAATTCTGCCATCAATTCATAATTATTCTGTTTACGGATAATATCAGGTGCAATTTCTATAAGCGTATGCAAAATCCCCTCTGCCCAACGGTCCATTAAACGCGATTGGTCAGGAGTGGTCATGTACTGCTCCATAACATGTACAAAAGTATCGGCTATACCGCAGGCCACCTGATGTACAGGTAAGGTAAAGGTAACGGTAGGATCCAAAATAGAAAAAACCGGATACCTGGAATAGAACGGATATTTTTCAGCTGTCTCTTTCCTGGATATAACGGCACCACTGTTCATTTCAGAACCGGTAGCCGGAAGAGTAAGCACTGTACCCATTGGAACAGCTGACGCAGATCTGCCTTTCAAAACCAATTCCCAGGCGTCTCCTTCATACAACAATCCCGCTGCAATCAACTTTGTCCCATCCAATACCGAACCGCCTCCTACTGCAAGCAGAAAGTCCACTTTATTTTCTTTTCCCAATTGAATCGCTTTCCGCAATGTCTCCACCGTCGGATTTGCTTCTATTCCCCAAAACTCCACAACCTCGAACGATTTTAAAGCATCCTTCACTTGCTCATAAACTCCGTTCTTTTTTACACTTCCTCCTCCAAAGGTTACCATTATACGCTTTCCCTGTGGTATCTCTTTACTCAAATGCGCAATCATTCCCTTTCCGAAAATTAATTTTGTCGGATTTTGAAAAACAAAATTTTCCATAAAACTGATTTTAAAGTATTATTAATAACTTTCTGAGATTACCCTTGTATACTTTCCCGTACCCATCATTGCGCGTATGTATACAAATGTATAGGCGGTTTCAAAATATATGGCCCAATAACTGATCTTTATCTTTCTCTCAAAATTAAAAGAAAAGATTTTTTATTCCAAAGATAAGCTAAAAATTAAAACCAAAGTGAAGTTTTCAAAATCAAAATTATTTAAAATCCACTCCTATAAAATAAATAAAAACGGTAAGACAGGAAATAAATAACAAGAAAATTTCGATTTGTAGCCGAGCCGGGAATCGAACCCGAATTTAAAGTTTAGGAAACTTCCGTTCTATCCATTGAACTACTCAGCCAGAAAGCAGGAGCAAAAGTAAAGTAAAATATTTTCAGTTCCAAATATAGCCTTTAAAGATTAACTATTCTATTTTGTGTACATCTGCAACTTTTTTCGTTAAACATACGAAAAACTTTTGGCAGACAACTTAAATCCGGTATATTATAAACCTTTCCTGCATATTATTTTTCATTTTTATTGGATAAAATAAACATTTTAATCTTTTTGGCATATTTTTTGTTAAGAAACTATTCGTTGTTTAGAAACAGTTTTAACAGAACTTAATGAATGTAAATTATTTTAAATTAAACACTTATATTTTTTGAATTTAATAAACATTAATTCCAAAGTGACTATGAAAAAAAATTTATTATTATTATTAACGGTGATTTTTGCCATAAATTTTACATCTTGTAATGATGATGACGATTATACTCCTTTAATTCCGCCCAGCGATATTAGCGTAACGTATGGTTCAGACAACGATAACAAATTAACATTAAGTTATAGTGATGTTATTGTAAGCGGGAAACAAATAAAATTTGCCACCACAGACGGAAAAACGGCCTCATTGACTTTAATGGATATTCTTCCGGGAAAAGCAGAAGCGACTTTGGAAAATATCGCCCTGACAGAAGGGGAAGGAGAATATATTTTCAGTGGTACGTCTCCGGTTGCCCGTTCTACGGAATACAGTGTCGCTTATTCTGGTACTGTAAAGAAAGGAGAGATGACTTTAAAATTAAATGTAACTGTTCCGGATCCACAAGGATGGGCTAAGACATATACTTTAGGAGAATATAAGACGGGAGAATTCGTTATGGGGGAGACAACATATCCGGCTTGGGTGTTAAATAGTGCCTTATATGCATCCTGTACATTTGAAGATGCGGAATTGGGAGAGACTTATGCCATGTTATTTAAAGGTTTGGGTGGACTTGTTTTGCCTCAGGTATTAAAATCTGTTACTTTAGCAACAGACGGAAATATTTGTGCCCAATATTATTCAGGCGAAATTCAGATTGATCAGAATTTGATTTTCCCTATGATTGTCGGACAGGCTCCTAGTGAAGAAGTTGTAAATGCTCTAATTCCGACCAGTGGAGAAATTAGTTCACCTAAGAATTTAGCCTACTGGTTTGAAAAAGATGGCAAATTATATGTAAAACTGAATATCACAGCCATAGTTGCTCAAGCAATGAGCGAAAGCGGTACCAGCGGAGGAGATGAAACCCTGGCCACTATTATTGCTACCGTATTAAATGGAAATGCCAGCACAATCAAACAATTATTGTCTCAATTTACAGGCTTGGATTTCAGTGAAATCAGTGATGCCAGTTTTGAGATGTTATTGGATTGGATTAAAAATGGAGTACCTCTGAATGTAGCTAAAGCTGAAAGCGGGCACACTTATATGTATTTGGACAGAACTGCTTTTGATCCCATTTTTAGAGATACTGAAACCCCAGCAGATGATCCTTCTAACATAGGAGCAAAATCAGATTTATTAAAATTATGGAAATTGCTTTCAGATGCTGGAATCATCCCCGAAGATGCACAACTAGCTGTACTTTTACTGGGTGGACTTCTTCAAGAATGGCCAACGAATACTGTTTTCAACGTAGGATTAGATTTAAAATAAACAGGTAATTATTCCTAATATCAGGTTATTTTAATGAACAAAAACCATCCGGGAAATTGTTTTCCGGATGGTTTTTTATTAAAAAGTAAAACCAATAGAACACCAAATGCTAAAATAAAAGTGAGGAATAGCCTTATTTCTCTTTCTTCTTTTTAAACGAAAAGGATATCTTTGCAAACAGAAAAATAAATCCGATGAAAGTAGTCGTACAACGTGTATCTGAAGCCAGCGTAACTTTAGGTGGAAAATTATACTCTTCTATTCGGGAAGGGATGCTGATTTTAGTCGGGATACAAGCCGATGATACTGAAGAAGATATTGAATGGCTAAGCAGTAAAATCTGTAATCTACGGATTTTCGATGACGAAAAGGGAATAATGAATTATTCCATAAAAGAAAAAGGCGGAGATATTTTAGCTGTCAGCCAATTTACTTTAATGGCCCGGGTAAAAAAAGGGAACCGTCCCTCTTATATCGATGCAGCCCGTCCGGAAATCTCTATCCCGCTTTATGAAAAATTTGTACAGGCATTAGCGAAAGAAATGCAGAAAGAAATCAAAACCGGAGTATTCGGAGCTGACATGCAAGTAAGACTGAACAATAATGGCCCGGTTACTATTTTAATGGATTCAAAAAAAAGAATATAAGTGAAAATTTTCACGGCAACTCATACCTTTACACTCAATTTTAAATTATTACCTATGGATCTCAAAGAACTTCAGGCGAAAGTAGACAGTTGGATCAAAATATACGGAGTAAGGTATTTTAATGAATTGACCAATATGGCCATTTTAACAGAAGAAGTAGGAGAATTAGCCCGCGTAATGGCCAGAAAATATGGGGAACAGTCTTTTAAAGAAGGAGAAAAGGACAACCTGGCAGATGAAATGGCCGACGTTCTTTGGGTGTTGGTCTGTTTAGCCAATCAAACCGGAGTAGATTTAACTCAGGCGATGGAAACTAATTTCGCAAAAAAAACGACCCGGGACGGAAAAAGACATAAAAACAATCCTAAAATACAAGAGCATTAATATATTTCTTACTAAATTTGTTCGTTTAAATAATAAAATTTATTTTTCAAGCTGCAAATTTTCCAAATATTACTAAATGTGGACTAAAATAGCAGGAATTATTCTGCGGAATCGGATTGCGTTTATTATCGGTGTTTTACTAGGAACACTTTTCATGGGATTTCAAATGAGAAATATTCAGATGTCCTATGAAAATGCAGATTTACTCCCTAAGACCGACAATGCTTATCTCGATTATTCCCGTTTCAGGGAAACATTCGGACAAGAAGGGAATGTGATGGTTTTTGCAATTCAGGATTCCAATTTTTATGAATTAGACAAAATTAACGACTGGATAGAGATGGGGGATAGCATAAAAGCTCTGAAAGGAGTGAATGCCCTTATGTCTATCACTCATACGTTCAATCTGCACAAAAATACAGCATTAAAGAAGTTTGAAGTACGCCCTATTTTCCCCAAACATATTCAAAATAAACAGGAACTGGACAGTCTGGCGTTCATTGCTGAGAATCTGCCTTTTTACAATGGAATGCTCATTAACCCAGAGAAACATACTTATAACATGCTGATCACCGTTTCAGCCGATGTTATGAACTCTCCGGCACGGGTACAACTGGTGAAAAATGTTTTAAAAATCACAGACCGTTTTACCGGAAAATACGACCTGAAAATGCATTATTCCGGTATGCCTTATATACGGGTTATCAATGCAGAAAACATCAAAAGGGAAATGTATATGTTCATTGCCTTGTCTTTATTGATTACGGCAGTTATTTTATACTTATTTTTCCAATCTTTCCGTATCGTAGGTTTTTGCGTCGGCATTATCGGAATTAATGTCATCTGGGCAATTGGCTTTATGGCTCTATTAGGTATAAAAATTACCTTATTAACTGCTATGCTGCCCCCTTTACTTATCGTTATCGGCATTCCGAATTGTGTATATATGGTCAATAAATACCATGCAGAATACGTACGGCATAGAAATAAGATCAAGGCTTTACAACGTATGATACAAAAAATAGGAAATGCGTCCTTATTATCCAATCTTACTACTGCTGCGGGATTTGCAACTTTCATCATTACCTCCAGTCAAATATTGGTAGAATTCGGATTGATTGCTTTTATCAGTATCACCACCGTCTTTCTCATCTGTCTGATCCTGATTCCTACCGTTTTCAGTTATCTCCCTGTTCCCGATGAAAAACAGACGAAACACCTTTATAATCCCTTTATCAACAAAGTCATAGACAAACTTGTTTTTTGGGTTATGAACAGGCGCCACACCATTTACTATATTGCCGGAATATTGGTTATTGCAGGTATTTACGGGATTACGCGTATGAAAACAACGGGCTATATGGTAGACGACTTAAAAGAAACAGATCCCATTCGTCAAGACTTGTCTTTTTTTGAATCCAATTTCGGAGGACTGATGCCATTGGAAGTCACTATTGATTTCAAAAAGCCCAATCAGGTATTTAAGCTTTCAAATCTGGAAAAACTAGATCAATTAAATACGGAACTCTCGGAAGATCCGGATCTATCCCGCGCCATATCGGTCGTTGAAGCGGCAAAATTCGCCAATCAGGCTTACTACAATGGGAAAGCTTCTTATTATAAGCTTCCGAACAATATGACAAAAAATTTCATCATGAAATATGTGATGGAATCTACAGGCGGGATAGACGCGATGTCGAAATCTTTCGTCGACTCAAATATGCAGATCGTAAGACTTAGTTTTCGTGTTAAAGATATCGGAACCCAAAAAATGGAAGCCAAAGAAGATTCTTTGTATCAAAAAATCGAAAAAATATTCCCGGCAGATAAACACCAGGCAACAGTGACAGGCTCCAGTGTCATTTTTTTCAAAGGGAACCAATACCTTATTACGAATTTATTTTCTTCTTTAGCTTTGGCGATCATCCTTATTGCAGGTTTTATGGCCTGGATGTTTAAAAGCAAGCGGATGGTACTCATCGCTCTGATCCCCAACGTAATCCCTCAAATTATCACGGCCGCAATCATGGGCTATGCAGGGATACCGATCAAAGCCTCTACTATATTAGTATTCAGTGTCGCTTTCGGTATTTCTGTCGATAATACCATCCATTATCTCGCTAAATACAGACAAGAATTGCAAGCCACAAACTGGAGTATACGTTCTTCAGTCGTATTGGCCCTGAAAGAAACAGGGCAGAGTATGATATATACTTCTATTATTCTGCTCTTTGGTTTCGGTATATTCTGTCTGTCCAGTTTTGGCGGAACATTTGCATTAGGATTACTGACATCCATTACTTTATTTGCCGCTATGCTGGCCAATCTGATTTTGCTCCCTTCTCTTCTTTTGACGATGGAACATAGCATTACAAATAAAACGTTCAGGGAACCCTTATTACAAATTTACGACGAGGAAGAAGATATCGATCCGGACAAATTGGAAATTGAAAATGAAACAAATAAATCTGATTTAAATTAATCTGAAAGTTTGAATGGAATAATACCCAAGATATCTTTTAGTTTTCTGGATTTAATAATTCAGGTCAGGGGAAAATAAGGTTTGCTGATAAATAAACTTTTGGGTTCTCCGATAAAAGATGCATCAGAAATTTTACTATTTCCGCAAAATCTCTGAACAAAAACGAATCGGACACAGACAATCCTTCATCTGTTTCGTTTATAAACAGCTAAAAACTTTTAGAATAATCTGAATTTACTTTTCTAAAGCTTTGATTTCTTTCGTAAGATCATCCATCAGCTGAGAAGCTCCTATACGGAAGTACTGAGGGCTGAGCCACTCTTTTCCTAAAATGTGATTGACAATAGTTAAATAACGGACTGCATTCTGAGCTTTGGAAACGCCGCCGGCAACTTTTAATCCTACCCGTCTGCCTGAAGCAGTGTAATACTGTTTTATTGCTTCACACATAATATATACTGACTCAGGAGTTGCATTTACAGGTACTTTTCCAGTAGAGGTTTTTATAAAATCGGCACCAGCATATGCTGCAATCAAAGAAGCATTAAATATACTCTCTACGTCCTTTAATTCTCCCGTTTCCAAGATCACCTTCAAACGGACCTCACGGCAGGCCTCACGAATTTGCTTCAGTTCCTGAAAAACTTTCTCATAATTTTTTTCCAATATATCCCCTACAGTAACGACTACATCCACCTCCTGGGCTCCAGCTTCTATAGCCATTTTACATTCGCTCAATTTAATTTCAGTAAATGTCTGCGAAAACGGAAAACTTCCTGCTACTACAGCAGTTTGGATATTACTTCCCTTTAACCCTTCCCGTACAACTGATGCAAAATTAGGAAATACACATACTGCAGCTACTTCTTTTAAATCATTTTTTTTCAATTTCTTTAACAGATCAGCCACAAAATTCTGAACGGACTTTTCTGTATCCGTGACTTTCAGGGTAGTGTAATCCATACACGACATACATAATTCTAAATTTTCAATATTGTATGCCTGTTTTATTTCCTTTTCGACCACGCCATCCAGTTCAAACTGAATACGATCTTCCAAATTCGCCCAATTATGAGCTGCTAACTCTTCCGTTATATATTCCATTACTAAAATGTTTAAAATTGATTCTTGCCAGAGACTACAGTCCCCATTGCATTTTTTCCTTTTTTGTCAAACCAGCTACTACCAGTTTATATGATTTCCGGATCCACACTTTTAACATACTGTCACTGATAGACCCGTCTAATAATACGGTATTCCAATAATTTTTGTTCATATGAAATCCCGGACTTACAGCAGGAAACATTTCCCGCATTTCCCGGATTTCATCTGAAGCACATTTTATATTTATCCTTAAATCCCCTTTCAAAAAAACGAAACAAAACCACTTATTGCATACCTTAAAAACCAACACTTCCTCTTCAAAAGGCATAGCTTCCTGTACATATTCCAGAGATAAGCAATATTCCCGCAATTCCTCAATATTCATGAATGCAAAATTACACAATGTTTGCGAGCTTTTAAACTTTTCTCCGACAAAATATTTATATTTGCCTTAATAAACGTGCGTGATAAATATTTGTAACAATAAATTATTCAAACTCATATATGCCAAATAAGGAAAGTGAAGATACCCCGTTAATGAAACAGTATTTTTCGATGAAAGCCAAATATCCGGATGCAATTATGTTATACCGGATGGGTGATTTTTATGAAACTTTTGGAGAAGATGCTGTAATTACGGCTAAAATTTTGGGGATTACCCTGACAAAACGTTCACACGGTTCTCCCGGAGATGTCCCTCTGGCTGGTTTTCCTCACCATGCTTTAGACGTTTACTTACCTAAACTGGTAAGAGCCGGACAACGGGTTGCCATCTGCGAACAATTGGAAGATCCGAAATTAACGAAAAAAATCGTGAAAAGGGGAGTCATAGAATTAGTTACTCCTGGCGTATCTTACAGTGAATATTCCACTGATACCAAAAATAATATATTCCTGGCTTCTGTCTATTTTAATAAAACAGAGGCCGGTCTCACTCTTTTAGATCTTTCTACCGGAGAATTTCTCACAACAGAAGGGCCACATGCAACGATAGATAAATTATTGAACAGTTTTCAGCCCAAAGAAGTCGTTTATCCCAAAGGGCAGGAAGCCCGCTTCCACGAATGGTTCGGAAATAAATTTTATATTTATCCGATTGAAGAGTGGTTTTTTGATAAAGAAACTGCTCAGGATAAACTTAAAAAGCACTTTAATGTCAATTCTTTAAAAGGTTTTGGCATCGAAAATATGAATTGCGGCATCTGTGCGGCCGGAGGTGCTTTGAATTATCTGGAGATCACAAAACACGATATGATTTCCCATATCACCTCTATTTCCCGTATTGACGAATCGAATTATGTCCTGCTGGATAAATTTACACTCCGAAACCTGGAATTACTGTCTTCGCCATATGAAGAAGGAAAATCTCTGGCAGATATCATCGATTATACGACAACTCCTATGGGAAGCCGTACCCTCAGACGATGGATATGTATGCCTTTGAAATCTCCGGAAAAAATCAATGAAAGACTGGAAATCGTCGAAACTTTTACTAAACAGGAAAAGGAACGGCTCGAAATTGAACTTTTACTGAAAAGTATCGGAGACTTGGAACGACTTGCATCCAAAATAGCAGTAGGACGTATCACTCCAAGGGAAATGATACAATTAAAAGTAGCTCTTTCCTGTATACCGCCGTTAAAAGAACAATGTCAAAAAACTCAATCAAATGTATTGCAAAAACAAATAGAAAAACTGGAAGACTGCCAGGCATTGTTCGATAAAATAGACAAGCAAATCAATCCCAATGCCCCCAATCAGGTGAATAAGGGGAAAGTCATTGCTTCCGGGGTAAATGCAGAACTCGACGAACTCCGGGAACTCTCGGAAAATAGTAAAGAATCCCTGCTCCGGATGCAGCAGAGAGAAATTGAGATTACAGGTATCCCTTCCCTTAAAATCGGATTTAATAATGTATTCGGATATTATATCGAAGTGACCAAAACCCATAAAGATAAAGCTCCTGATACCTGGATCCGAAAACAAACCCTAGTAAATGCAGAACGTTATATCACACCTGAACTAAAGGAATATGAAGATAAAATATTAGGAGCAGAAGATAAAATCCTTTCTATAGAAACGGAACTATACAATGACCTGATAGCAGAAGCCGCCTCTTATATTAAAGCGATACAGACCAATGCCAGGATTATAGCTTCTATAGATGCTTTAATTTCATTTACAGAAGTTTCTCTGAAGAACCGATATACACGCCCTGAAATAAATGAATCCGATTGTATCGATATACAGGGCGGACGCCATCCGGTAATTGAAAAACAGCTTCCTCCCGGAGAAGAATACATTGCCAACGATGTCTATCTGGACAACAGCAAACAACAGATTATTATTATTACAGGACCGAATATGGCCGGTAAATCGGCATTACTCCGCCAAACTGCCCTGATTACCATTCTGGCACAGGCCGGGTGTTTTGTTCCCGCAGCATCAGCTAAAATCGGATATGTTGATAAAATATTTACCCGGGTAGGGGCTTCCGATAATATCTCTCAGGGAGAATCCACGTTTATGGTTGAAATGAATGAAGCCGCTAATATTCTAAACAATATATCTGACCGGAGCCTGGTACTTTTTGATGAATTAGGAAGGGGGACTTCCACTTACGACGGAATCTCTATCGCCTGGGCAATTGTCGAATTCTTACACGAGAATCCGAAATACCGGGCCAAAACATTGTTCGCTACCCATTATCATGAATTAAATGAAATGGAACGTACGTTTAAAAAGATAAAGAATTACAATGTTTCCGTTAAGGAAATAGATAATAAAGTCGTATTCCTCCGCAAATTAGTCAAAGGCGGATCCAACCACTCCTTTGGTATACAGGTAGGACGAATGGCAGGTTTACCCCAATCTGTTATAAAAAGAGCCTCAGAAATTTTAAAACAACTGGAAAATGACAGAGATAAGGACAATCAGATACAAAAACATGTAGAAACAATCGCTACGGAGCGCGAAGGTATGCAATTGAGTTTTTTCCAATTAGAAGATCCTGTTCTGATGCAAATACGGGACGAGATCGCCGGACTTGATATCAATAGTTTAACCCCTCTGGAAGCTTTGAATAAATTAAATGAGATTAAAAAAATTACGGGGATTTAGTTGATAGTATAAATTCAAAAAATATTTCTTAAAAAGCCGGCCCATACCTAAAATGCACCTCAAAGGAAGAGAAAACTTTTGAGGTGTTCTTTCTAAATGAAAAGCCGGATTTTCTTTTATTTCATCTTTACGATTACAGCATCTTTCAAAGGCCGGTCCCGTTCGTCCCTTTTTAAGGCAGCAATCTTATCCACAATTTCTTGTCCTTCTATTACTTCCCCAAAGACAGTATAATCCCCGTCCAAATGCGGAACTCCCCCGATTGTCGTATAGGCTTCTCTCTGAGCTGCTGTTAAAGTCAATTTTTCATCTTCAAACAAACGATTTGCCCGTTCACGGATATCCTGGTAAATTAAATCTAAATTTTCCCGATCCTTTATCAATTCGTAAGCCCGGATCTCGACTTCTTTTTCTTTTTTCAAACGGTCCAAAATAGCTTGCTGACGCCTTGTATTGATTTTCACTACCACAGAATCTAATTCCGAAGGACGGAATACTTTGCCCTGGACAATGTAAAAATGAGAACCACTGGACTTTTTCAAGGGATTTACGTCATCTCCTTCCCTGGCAGCAGCAAGCGCTCCTTTTTTATGAAAAAATTCAGGACGGATTTCAGCATCAATTTCATAATCAATACTGTTTCCCCCCAAAGCCTGTCCCGCCTTTGCATGCTTAGAATCAGGATCACCTGCTTGTATCATAAATTGAGGAATAACTCTGTGGAATAATATTCCTTCGTAATATTTTTCTCTTACCAATTTCAAAAAATTATTCCGGTGTTGGGGCGTTTCTTTATATAAACGAACTTTAATATCTCCCAAATTCGTTTGTACAATGACGATATCCGGATCTCTTTTTTCACATCCCCAAAACAGAAGGAGAATAAAACTTATTAAAACACATTTCATTATTTTCAGCTTTAATGGTAAAATATAAGAATGTTTGTAAATCCAGTTGTAAACGTCTAACAGATCTTATAGAAAAGATACTGAATTCCTTATTTATGCAAAAATAAAGGTTCTTATCTAAATATAAATCATTTTTTTACTAAATTTGTAACGTACTGTAACTTATTTGAATCCAAATCAGTTATATTTAGGAATGTTTAAATTCAAGGGAAATGAAAACAATCGCAATCCTTTTTATCTTATCGTTATGTTGCTTTTTCAGCAGTTGTAAAGAAAAGAAGCAAGCAGAACCTGTAGTGGAAAAACCAGTTATGGTAAATGACAGTATCGAACCGTCTCCCCTGACTGAAGTAGAGAAACCCCTTAGAAATGAAGTACAACATTATTTCCTTATCGCCGGTTGTTTTGAATACAAGGAATTGGCAGATAAATTATGTGAAAAGCTTCAAAAAGAAGGATTTGATTCTAAAATTATTCCTTATTATGAAAATTTATATCTGGTAAGTTATACCGGTTATGCTACGCAGCAAGAAGCTGAAGAGGCACTGAATACGCTGAAACACGAAAGTGGAAAAGAAAAAACCTGGATATACCATCCTAAAAATTAAAAACCTATTACATAGAAGGGTTGAAGGTGATTTTTATCGTGTAATTATTCAAAATGTATAGAGTTTTACTTTTATCAGGAATTTGTTGTTGTCTTGCAGGTGGCTGTAATCGTCAGAAAATGGATTCGAAATATTTGACGAATATAACAGTCGTACGGGATTTAAATAAACCTGTACCAACTTCAGTTAAAGATACATTAGAAAATAAAAACAACAGACTTCTGCAGAAAGACTCTATTTCCCCTGAAATACGTTCTCCCAAGAAAGGTCCTTATTATATGATCGTAGCCAGCTATACCTATGCAGAACGAAGTCAGGCTGAAAAATCCACCGAGAAATTAAAAGCCGGGGGTTACCCGGCCCTTCTGTTAGAAACAGGCAACCGTCTACGGGTCAGTATCGATAATTTCTCCACCGAAACAGAAGCAAACCGACAACGCAAAAAATATTGTGAACTGATGAAGCGGGAAGATATATGGGTTTATAAAATGCCAGATTAGTAGAGAATTGCCACCACAAAACTCAATCCGAAAAGAAATCCGGCATAGATCTGCGCCGGGCTATGTTTTTTCAAATACAAACGACAAGTAGCCAAGATTCCGGATAAAATTAAAACAATCATCAAGCTCTCCCGCACTTCTCCCCAATACCGAAACCCGATAATCGTAATAAAACCGCATACAGCCCCTGCTGCTGTCATATGCATACTCATTTTCCAACGGAGCGTAATAATTGAAAATCCGGATAAGACAATAATCAATACTAAATACAATTGCTGTACAATATTGGTGTAAGGCATTTTTCCTATCAGATAAAAACCAAGAAAGGCTGAGAAAATAGCAACTAAGGCAGGATAAACGCGTTCCTGTTTTACAGATAAATGATAATTGCTAATAAAACCCAATTTTTTAAATATAACCATCCCTAATATTGGCATTAATAACAGGGCCACAAAGGTGATGGAATAGCAATACATCTGAACAGAAAAGGGAATAATCAGGGAAAAAACGGAATCAGAATTAAAAATAAAAAATAATCCATACAAAGGAACCAGTAAAGGGTGGAACAGATAAGATATACTTTGAGCTAAAACCTTCATATATTTCGGGGTATTATATTTCTCGTCTTAACCGGGCTACAGGGATATCCAGCATTTGCCGGTATTTGGCAATGGTACGACGGGCAATTTGATAACCTTTCTGATTCATTAAATCCACCAGTTCATCATCCGTTAAAGGCTTCCTCTTATCTTCGGCATCAATAATATCTTTTAATGCATTCTTTAATTCACCTGTACTAACTTCCTCCCCACTATCCATTTGCATACTTCCAGTAAAGAAATCTTTTAAAGCATAAATACCAAACCAGGTTTGTACATATTTAGAATTTGATACCCGGGAAATAGTAGAGACATCCAAACCTGTTATATCCGCAATATCCCTTAAAATCATGGGTTTCAATAAACTCTCATCTCCTGTAAGAAAAAAAGGTTTCTGAAATTGCACAATTGCGGTCATTGTCAGCATTAACGTATTATTCCGTTGCTCAACGGCATCAATAAATGATTTTGCGGAGTTTAATTTATACTTTACAAAAGAAACGACATCTTTTTTATCTTTAGCACTTTGACCATTTTTATATCCATCCAGGATATTTAAATAAGCTTTATTGATTCTCAATTCAGGCAAATTTCCGGAATTAAGGGTCAATTGAAGTTCTCCGTCTACTAAATCCAAAGTGAAATCAGGAATAACTTTTTCTGCATTTCTTTCAAAAGAAGAATCCCCTCCGGTTCCTCCGGGTTTAGGATTAAGTTTTAGAATTTCCTCGATAGCTATTTTCAAATCTGTATCCGAGATGCGCAATTTCCGGGCTATCTTTTCATAATGTTTCCGGGAAAATTCCTCAAAACAATCCGTTAAAACAGCCTGAGCCATTTGCAAAACAGGATTAGCCGGATTTTCTGAAAGCTTATGACGGACTTGCAACAATAAACATTCTCTTAAATCCCTGGCCCCTACACCAGAGGGCTCAAATTCCTGAATAATTTTCAAAAGCTTTTCTACCTCCTGTTCAGAAATTTCTATTCCTGCTCCAAAAGCCAGATCATCGACAATATTTCCGATATTCCGCCGTAAGTAGCCGTCATCATCAATATTGCCGATAATATATTCTGCTACTTTTCTCTCCAAATCGGACAAATTCCGCATCCCTAACTGACTCATAAGATTTTCCCGGAAGGTCGTCCCCTGGGAAAAAATCAAATCCCTGGCTTCATCGTCTTTCGAAGCATTAGAAACAGACAATTTATAATCCGGAATATCGTCTTCATCATTCATATAATCTTCCAGCGTAAAATCATCTTCATTTTTCTCCTGTCCTTCTTCGTCGTCTTCCCCTCCTTCAAACTCTTCTTCATTTTCAACCGTATATTCGGATTCAGGTTCTTCTTGTCCTTCCTCCAGAAGAGGATTAGATTCCAATTCTTCTTTTATTCGCTGTTCTAATTGATAAGTAGGCAATTCCAGCAATTTAATCAACTGTATCTGAAGCGGATTTATCTTCAGCCCCAGCTTTTGTTGCAAACTTTGCTTTAGTGCCATAATGATAAAATAAAATCTTTAATTAATTAAAAATCAGCATTTTTGGGAGTACGGGGAAAAGGTATCACGTCTCTTATATTTCCCATTCCTGTTACAAACAATAACAAACGTTCAAACCCCAAACCAAAACCGCTGTGTACAGCGGAACCAAACCGGCGGGTATCAAGGTAATAAGACATTCCTTCAGTAGAAATACCGACTTCTTTCATCCGGTTAACCAGTTTATCATAGCTTTCTTCCCGCTGGGAGCCTCCGATAATCTCTCCGATCTGAGGAAAAAGTACGTCCATAGCAGCAACTGTTTTCCCATCCGGATTTTGCTTCATATAAAAAGCTTTTATTTCCTTCGGATAACCGGTTAAAATAACCGGTTTCTTAAAATGTTTTTCCACCAGATACCGTTCGTGTTCGCTCTGTAAGTCTACTCCCCAACCCGAAACCGGATATTGGAATTTACCATTTTTATTCTGTTTACTATTCATTAATATTTCAACAGCTTCGGTATAAGAAACCCGTTCAAAAGAATGAGTTAAAACAAAATTTAACTTTTCGATTAACTCCATGGAACGCTCTTCTGCTTTCTTATTTTTTTCTTCTTCCTGTAAACGGGCACTTAAGAATTTTAAATCATCCATACAATGATCCAATGCATACTGAATCAAATATTTCAGAAAGTCTTCGGCTAAATCCATATTATCCTCCAGATCATAAAAAGCCATTTCTGGCTCTATCATCCAGAACTCAGACAAATGCCTGGTCGTATTTGAGTTTTCAGCCCTGAAAGTAGGTCCGAATGTATAGATTTTTCCCAACGACATGGCTCCCAATTCTCCCTCTAATTGTCCACTCACTGTTAAATTCGTCGCTTTTCCAAAGAAATCCTGTTTGTAATCAACTTCTCCATTTTCATCTAAAGGAGGATTTTTCGGATCCAATGTTGTCACCCGGAACATTTCTCCGGCACCTTCACAATCTGAAGCCGTAATAAGAGGAGTATGTAAATAATAAAAACCATGATCGTTGAAATATTGATGAATGGCAAAAGCCATTGCATGACGAATACGGAAAACAGCTCCGAAAATATTCGTTCTGAACCGTAAATGAGCAACATCCCGCAAAAACTCTAACGAGTGCTTTTTAGGCTGTATAGGATATTTTTCCGGATCAGCTTCTCCCAATATGACTAACTCTTGAGCTTGAATTTCATGAGATTGTCCGCTACCGCTACTTTCAACCAAAACACCTTTTACATAAATGGCAGCACCGGTTGTAACTTTTTTCATCACTTCCTCCGGGAAATTAGCCATCTCTACAACGATCTGTATATTGTTTATAGTAGAACCATCATTTAACGCTATAAAATTTACCTGTTTATTTCCCCGTTTGGTCCTTACCCAACCTCTGATTTCCACTTCCTTATTGCAATCTCCCGATTGTAATAAGTCCTTTACTGTTACTTTTTGTGCTTTCATTTCTTTTTAAGTTACAACCATTAAAACAGTTATAATAAACGTCGCCGTTTTAAATTATTAATTGTTAATACAATTTATATTCCGTGAATTTGCAAAAATAAAGAATAAACAGCAAAACGACAAAAAAACCGCATATACCTTGATGCAATTTATATATTTTAATGTCATTCTTCTTTTAAAATATAGCTTTATTTCTTTTTAAATCAAAAAGTCGCAAATAAATCACAAAAAATATAGTCCGATACTAACCATCCCTGCTCCGTCAGTAATAAATGATTTCCTTTCACTTCCGCCCATCCCTGCCGAAGATATCCGGGAATATGAGATTTTGCCAAAGACCAGTATTTCTCATACGCAGACTGAAGAATATCCAGATTTACCCCCCACATTGTACGCAATCCCGTCATAATATATTCATTATATAAATCAACATCTGTTAATTCCTCAAAATCAAATTGTAAAATATCATTATCTAAACTTTCACAATATATTTTTATATTTGTAATATTCCATTGACGGGAATTTACATTAAAGGAATGAGCTGAAGGTCCAAAACCGATATAAGGCTTCCGGTTCCAATAATTAGAATTGTGAACAGCATATTTCCCTTCACGGGCAAAATTAGATATTTCATAATGTTTAAACCCCATCTCCCGCAGTAAAGCCGAAACGGTCAAATATTCTTCTGCCAGTATATCGTCCTCCGGAGGAGAAAAAATCCCTTTTTTAATTTGCCGGTCAAAAACAGAACCTTCTTCTATACTCAAAATATATACCGAAACATGGGAAACAGGTAAATGTCGGATTTGGTTTAAATCTGCTTTTACATTTTCCAGAGTATTCCCCGGCATACCGATAATAAAATCGATACTGATATTCTCAAATCCGCATTCAGCCGCACAAAAAATTCCGTCAATAGCCTGTCGGGCGGTATGAGTCCGGTTAATCTTCTTTAAAACTTCTTCATTAAAAGTTTGGACACCAATGCTCAAACGGTTAAAACCGAGTCGTTTCCATTCATTCAGTTTAGCCCGCGTCATATCTTCGGGATTTATTTCTATCGTTCTTTCTCCGCAAAGCGGAAACAATTTCGTTTCCTCTAACTTTTGCAAAATCATTTGAAGTTCATCGGAATCCAGATAAGAGGGTGTTCCTCCTCCCAAATACAACGTTTCCGGTTTATAAATGCCTAAATAATCTTTTCTTAGCTCTATTTCCCGGCACAAAGCACGAATAAAAGCCTTTTTCAAAACAACAGAAGCAACAGAATAGAAGCCACAATAATAACACTTACTCCTGCAAAAAGGTATATGTACATAGATTCCCATATGCTTTCCGAAAAAATAAATTATTACCTGTTCCGCTGAAGCAAATATATATTCCGGCTATATACCAACAAACCTGTAGATTGTCCGAGTATTAATACCGGGTCCCGCCGGTAAAGTGCATAAGCAACAATAATCAGAGAACCCGTCAGACTGATCAACCAAAAACCCAATGGTAAAACAGATTCATTTTTTCTACGGGAATACAACCATTGATAAACAAACCTCAACGTAAATATTATTTGCCCCATAGAACCAAACACCAGTAACCACAAAGGAATATCATCATTCCGGAAAAACTGATTGACGAAAGCAGGCAAATCTTTCAACATATATAGTAAGACAGCTACCGGTGTTAATAACAAAACATAACGGATAACAGCCGGACATTTTCGCCAGCTTTCCTTTTTATCCAAATTCCAGATATAAATATAATAAGAAATCAATTGTCCCAGAATAATAGCAAAATCATCCCGCAGCCAGCCATATATGAACAATAAATAAGCACCTAACAAACTAAGTTTCCAAAAAATAGAAGGAGAAACAACTTTTTTTGCTTTTTCCGACATAATCCACTGCAGCAACAAACGGGCTGAAAAAAGCAACTGTGCAAGGAAACCAACTACATAGATCATATACACATCTCCACTGAACTAAAGGATTTCACATAAATTATCCGTACTTACTTCATAATTGATATACCGTTTTTTCATCCACCGGTAGGCAAAACAATCCTTAAAAGGTCCTGCCAGACGGTTCCACAAATGATATTTCGATTTCCCGGCAATCCGGGGGAAGTGCCGGACAGGGACTTGCTTTACCTTCCCGTGCTGTAATTGTATCAAAGCAGGTAAGAAACGGTGCATTCCGGTAAAAAAGGGGATTTTCTTTGCATATTGAGTATGGAGAATTTTCAGAGGACAACCGGTATCTTCCACTCCGTCATGCGTCATAGCCCTGCGAAAGCCGTTCGCCACCCGGGAAGACATATTTTTTACAAAACTATCTTTCCTACCGGTCCGGATTCCCATCACCATTTCATAATCGTTTACATATTCTAACAGCAAATTGAAATCTTCAGGAGCCGTCTGCAGATCAGCGTCAATATAACCCACATATTCAGAAAAAACATTGTCAATACCTGCTTTCATAGCAGCACTCAGCCCTCCGTTCTTGACCAGACTTAAATAAAAAAAATCATCTTTCCCTTCACAAGCCTTTTTCAGAAGTTGTTCGCTCTGATCCGTAGAACCATCATTTACAAAAAGAATACAGGATTTAAATTTAGAGATCTGTAAAAAATGAGATAACTCCGTAGTCAAGCGTTGAATATTACCTTCTTCATTATAGACAGGAACAATAATTGTCAATTTATAATTTGCAGTTTTATTCATAACTTAAATTTTCATTCATTTCATTCAAGAATAACGCAAAATTAATTAGCTTTGCTCTACTTTTAGAGTTCTCCTTCAAAGGGAAAATAATTTTTTAATCCTCCTGAAACGGGATATTTTATCTTAATTAAATAAAGTACAAAGATATGAAATATAAACGGATTCTGTTAAAGCTAAGCGGTGAATCTTTAATGGGCAACCAAAAATACGGAATTGACGTAACTTGTGTTGAAAGTTACGCTCGCCAAATTAAAGAAATTGCAGATATGGGAATACAAATCGGTATTGTTATCGGCGGAGGCAATATTTTCCGGGGACTAAGCGGATCCCGCAAAGGTTTCGACCGGGTAAAAGGAGACAGTATGGGTATGCTGGCAACTGTTATCAACGCACTGGCCCTCAGCTCTGCATTAGATAACGAAAAATGCAAAAATAAAGTTTTGACAGCTATCCGGATGGAACCTATTGGAGAATTTTATTCTAAAAGTAAAGCCGTAGAATATTTAGAACAAGGATATATTACCATTTTTAGTGCCGGGACAGGTAACCCTTATTTTACTACAGATACCGGCAGCAGTTTGCGGGCGATTGAAATTGAAGCCGACGCCATGTTAAAAGGCACTCGTGTAGATGGTATTTATACCGCCGACCCTGAAAAAGATCCGACAGCCACGAAATTCGACAAAATTACTTATGACGAAATATACAACAGAGGATTAAAAGTTATGGATCTGACTGCCACAACCATGTGTAAGGAAAACCACCTGCCCATTCTTGTATTTAACATGGATATAGAAGGGAATCTGAAAAAATTAATGAGCGGAGAGGAAATCGGTACACTGGTATATGAAAAATAAGTATTTCAAGCCATAAGGCATATATTGCGATAAAATGCTATTCCTTACGGAACAGAGAATATAAAAATGAATAGACTGTTTATTCTCCTCTCAGGACTGATATGATTTTAGACAAGATAAATACCCCCGAAGACCTTAGGCAACTGCCGGAAGACTCCCTCTTACCATTATGTGCGGAAATCCGGCATAAGATTATTGAAGATTGTGCAGAGAATCCCGGACATCTAGGAGCCAGTCTTGGGGTGATTGAACTTACAGTCGCTCTACATTACGTTTTGAATACCCCTTACGATAACCTGATATGGGATGTAGGACACCAGGCTTACGCCCATAAAATCCTTACCGGACGCAAAGATCAATTTAAAACAAAACGCCAGTTTGGAGGAATCAGCGGTTTTCCGAAAATGTCGGAAAGTAAATACGACTCTTTTGGAACAGGTCATTCTTCCACTTCCATCTCAGCTGCCTTAGGGATGGCGATAGCTGCAAAAATGAACGGGGAAGATGACCGTCAATCCGTTGCAGTCATCGGAGATGGATCCATGACAGGAGGGATGGCTTTTGAAGCTCTCAATAATGCAGGCATTCACAACAGTAATCTCCTGGTTATCTTAAATGATAACAATATGGCTATTGATCCCAATATTGGTGGACTAAATGATTATCTCCTGGATGTCACTACTTCCAAAACCTACAACAAATTGAAGGAAGATGTATGGCATATATTGGGAAAGCTCAATCGTATCAGCCCGGGCATGAGAAGCTTTATTCAGAATATCGATAATAGCGTAAAGTCTTTATTGTTAAAACGGAGCAATTTATTTGAGGCCATGGGACTCCGTTATTTCGGACCCGTGGACGGCCATGACGTAAATCACCTGGTAAAAGTTCTCCGGGACATGAAAAAAATCAACGGTCCGAAATTATTACATTGTATCACGGTCAAAGGTAAAGGCCTCAAACAGGCAGAAACAGACCAGACGACTTGGCATGCTCCCGGAAAATACAATAAAGATACGGGAGAATTAATCAAAGAACAAAATCCATCCCCTACTCTTAAATTTCAGGATGTTTTTGGTTACACCCTTTTAGAGCTTGCCCGAGAGAACGCCAAAATTTTGGGGATAACCCCTGCGATGCCTACAGGTTGTTCTTTGAATATTATGATGAAAGAAATGCCCGGAAGGTGTTTTGATGTAGGTATAGCAGAGCAACATGCCGTGACATTTTCAGCAGGCTTAGCGGCTAAAGGATTTATTCCTTACTGCAATATTTACTCTTCTTTTATGCAAAGGGCATACGATCAGGTCATCCATGATATTGCTCTCCAAAACTTACAAGTTGTGCTTTGCCTGGATCGGGGAGGATTAGTGGGAGCAGACGGTGCTACCCATCACGGTGCTTACGATTTGGCTTATTTTAGATGTATACCGAATATTACCATCAGTGCTCCCCTCAATGAAGAAGAGCTGCGGAATCTGATGTATACAGCCCAATTACCCAGCACCAAAGGTCCTTTTGTAATCCGGTACCCCAGAGGAAATGGGTATATGATAAACTGGAAAACTCCTTTTCAGGAATTAACCGTCGGAAGAGGAAGGTGCATGATAACAGGAGAAAAAGTCGCTGTATTATCTATAGGAGCTATCGGGAATCTTGCCCAAAAGGCTATAGCCAGAATTTCCCCCTCAACAGTCGGCTGGTACGATATGCGTTTCTTAAAACCAATAGACGAACAACTTTTACATGCGGTATTCACCAAATTCAAAAAAATCATTACCCTCGAAGACGCTACAATTATAGGAGGTTTGGGTAGCGCCGTAATAGAATTTATGAATAAATATCATTATAATGCTCAGATTGTCAGACTAGGCATACCGGATAAATTCATTGAACATGGCAGTCAGCAACAACTCTATAAATTATGCGGCTACGACGAAGAGGCCATTTATAATCAAATTTGTACTTTATTGGAAGAGTAAGATTCCTTTATTAATTGTAAGATGAAAGACGAAATAAAATTACCGAATAATTTTGAATGTTGCGAAAAATTTAAAAAAACATTTAAAAATCTTTCAGCAAAAGAACTCAATTTATTATTCAGTAACGATTCTGTAAAACATTATAAAAAAGGAAATATCGTTTATTCTGAAGGGGCCCGTATGAAGGGGTGTTATTTCGTATATAGCGGTATTGTCAAAATTTTTCAGACCGGTCATGAAGGGAAGGAACAGATCATAAAATTTGAGAAAGAAGGAGATTTTTTTGGTTTCCGTTCAGTGATTTTAAAAGAGAAAGCCTGTACTTCTGTAGAAATATTGGCAGATGCCATTCTTTATTTTATTCCGGAAAAAACGCTTTTACTCCTCATTAAGAACAACCCGGATTTTGCATATGAATTGATGCAAATTGCTTGTAAAGAATTGGGAGAATCCAATCGCTATATCCGGGATATTGCACAAAAATCAGTAAAAGAGCGCCTGGCAGAAATATTATTAATGATGGCACACGATTTCGGCATTGAAAACGACGGTACCCTTAAACTGAACATCTCCAGAGAAGATTTAAGTAATTTTGTCGGTACAGCTACCGAAACAGTCATCCGTTTATTATCCGAATACAAAACCGAAGGACTTGTAGAATCAAAAGGACGAAAGATTAAACTTCTGAATATCGAAAAATTAAAAAACAGAGCCGGATTATAAAGCAATTAAAAAAACCTCATCGGCAGAAGACATTAAATAAAGTATTTCTAACAATTCCCTTATCTCATTTATTTCAAAATAATACACAGTTTCTTTATTATATATACTTTTTAAAAGAGTTCAATATTTTTATTTTTTTTATTCCTTTATCTGAAAATTATTGTAATTTAACGCGTCTTTTTAAGTCTAACTATTAATAATTAATCTAACATGCCACAAATTTCAGAAATGGGGAAAATAGTCCCGGCTTCACCTATCCGGAAGTTGGTTCCTTATGCCGACCGGGCCAAAGAAAAAGGAATTAAAGTATATCATCTGAATATCGGTCAACCGGATATAGAAACACCTCCTATTGCATTAGAAGCGGTGAGGAAAATGAAATTATCTGTTATTGAATATACTCCTTCGGGAGGGAATCATACACTAAAAGTAAAATTAGCAGGATATTACCAACATTTAGGTATTAATGTTCATGAAGAGGATATTTTAATTACGACCGGGGGATCTGAAGCAATTTTATTTGCTTTTATGAGTACCTTAAATCCAGGTGACGAAATTATCATTCCGGAACCCTTTTATGCAAATTATACGGCTTTTGCCGTTATGACCGGAGTAAAAGTAAAAACCGTAACTTCTTCCATTGAAAATAATTTCGCTTTACCTCCGATCAGTGAAATTGAAAAACAAATTACTCCCGCAACAAAAGGAATTGTAATTATAAATCCCAACAACCCAACCGGATATTTATATTCTAAAGAGGAATTGGAAGAGTTGGCTAAAATTATCAAAAAATACGATTTATATTTATATTCAGACGAAGTGTACAGGCGCTATTGTTATGACGGCTTAAAACACTTTTCTGTAATGAATTTACCAGGCATTGAACAAAACGTTATTCTATTCGATTCAATGTCCAAAAGATATAGCGAATGCGGTATCCGGGTAGGGGCAATTATTACGCGTAACAAAGAAATTCTGGCAACAGCTTTAAAATTCGGAATGGCCCGTTTGTGTCCCCCCGCACTAGGACAAATAGCAGCCGAGGCCTCTCTGGATACTACCGATGAATATTTTGCAAACGTTTACAATGAATATATAGAAAGAAGGGACTTCATGGTAGATGCTTTAAATAAAATGCCGGGAGTTATTTGTCCCAAACCGAAAGGAGCTTTTTACTCTATTGTAAAATTACCCATTGACGATGCAGACCGCTTTGCAAAATGGTTACTGGAAGATTTCAGTTTTAACGGCCAAACTGTTATGGTAGCTCCTGCCAGTGGATTTTACCATACACCAGGCTTAGGAAAAAATGAAGTCCGGATAGCTTACGTTTTAAAAATCAGTGAACTGAAAAAAGCTATGGAAACCTTGGCTCAGGCTTTGAAAGAATATCCCGGAGCACAGCAGGCATAACAGATAATTTTTCTATCTTTGCAGCTCAGTGGAGCTGCTATTAAGATTTTTTAGAAAAAACAGATATGGTATCGGATTCGGAATTTGACAGTATTAGACCCTATGTGGGAAGTGAAGTTATTGCTGCTGCTCAAAGGCTCAGTAAAGCAAAGGCATTTTTATCCGTTTTCACACAACTTACTCAAATCGATGAAAATGTGATCGCTGCCTCACTCAAAGATATCCATACAAGGGATGAATTTCAATGCAAGTTTTTCGGACCGGCGATTCAAGCTGTAATGGATCATACCTCCGGCGGGGTAACTGTCAGCGGATTGGAAAATCTGAGACAAGATACTTCCTATCTGTTCATTTCTGACCACAGAGATATTATTTTAGATTCCGCTATATTGAATCTGTTATTGAGAAAAAACGGTTTCAAATATACAGAAGCTGCTATTGGGAGTAATCTTCTGGTTAACGAGTGGGTCACTGATCTTGTAAAATTAAACTCCTGTTTTATAATTGAAAGGGATATCCCTGTAAGAGAAATGATCGTCAGTTCTGCACTCCGTTCCAAATATATACGGACAACGATAGAAGAAGGAAAAAATTCGATATGGATTGCCCAAAAAGAAGGAAGGACGAAAAACGGAGACGATAAAACACAACCCAGTTTACTGAAAATGTTTAAAATGAGCGGCCCTAAAGATTTCGCAGAAAATTTCCGGCAGCTCCGGATTGTGCCCTTATCTATCTCTTATGAATGGGAACCTTGTGATGATCTGAAAACCAGCGAATTATACACAAAAACAGTCAGCGAATACATCAAAACTCCTGAAGAAGATATGAAAAGTATGCAAACCGGACTGGCGATGTATAAAGGAAGAATTAGTTTTGTTATAGACAAACCCATTGATGACGAACTGGATGCAATAGCCAGTTTGCCATCCAATGGGGAACGCTTAGAAGCCCTTGCCCTGCTGATTGATTCAAAAATCCATAAAAATTTTAAATTGTGGCCGAATAATTATATCGCTTACGACCTTTTGCATTCCGTCAACAAATTTTCTAATTTCTACAATGAAGCGGAAAAAGAAAAATTTATTTATACGATGACCCAGAAAATTGACAAAATTGAAGGAAATCGTTCCCTGTTAAATAATATTTATCTGGAAATCTACGCTAACCCTGTCAAAAACTGTCTACAGCTCACAGACGTAGAGAAATAAAATTCATGCTGTGTTTAAAACTTAAACGAAAAACGAAAATCTATGAAAACAGCCCGTTTACTGATTATTCTTGGTGCATTTTTAATCATGATTTCCAGTGTATTCAGTCTAATGACAACGACAGACCGGACTCCGGTATATATCAATATCTTTGCGATGCTAAGTTTAGCAATTGCCGTTTCAGTCATGAATTTCCAAAAAAACAACAAAAAAGACCGAAGATAAAACTTTGAGATGTATAAAGTAAAACGTACGATATACCTGAAAGATCGTAATGTAGATATTTGGTTAGGATTGGTAAGCAAAACGAAAAATGGAAAAAACGGGAAGTATACAGTTTATCTGCTTACAGACAACCCGGACAATCCTTTTAATCATGCAGAACCGATCCTAAGCGGCATTACATCGAAAGAAACAGCAATCCGGAAAGGAATCGAATTTACTAAAAATTTATTGCAGAATATTTCAGATAATACCCTCACTTCCGGTAAAAACGAACGGAAATTATAAAGTGATTTTACATCAAAATTTGCCATAATGGAAAGAAAAGTAAGAGTCAGATTTGCTCCCAGTCCGACAGGGGCCCTTCACTTAGGCGGGGTAAGAACAGCCCTTTTCAATTATTTATTCGCCCGTCACCATAAAGGGGATTTTCTTTTGCGTATAGAAGACACCGACCAGACAAGATATGTACCCGGGGCAGAGGAATACATCATAAAATCCTTAGAATGGTGTGGTTTAAAGGTGGATGAAGGGGTCGGAGCCGGGGGAGAATATGGTCCTTACCGCCAAAGTGAAAGAAAAAACTTATATAAACAATATGCATTACAATTGGTAGCATCCGGTCATGCATACTATTCTTTCGATACGGCAGAAGAGTTGGATAATTACCGGAAATCTTGTGAAGCCCAAAAAGAAACGTTTATTTACAATGCCGCTACACGGGTAAAACTCCGGAATTCCTTAACCATGGATACAGATAAGGTCCAAAAATTGCTGGAAGCAGGAGAGCCTTATGTAATTCGTTTTAAAATGCCTGAAAACGAAGAGCTTCATTTAAAAGATATTATCCGGGGAGAAGTACGCTTCAACACGGCCTTATTAGATGATAAGGTTTTGTTTAAATCCGATGGAATGCCTACATATCATTTAGCCAATGTAGTAGACGATTACTTAATGAAAATTACTCATGTCATCCGGGGTGAGGAATGGCTTCCTTCCCTTCCGCTGCATGTCCTCTTATACAGAAGTTTCGGCTGGACAGAAGTAATGCCTGAATTTGCCCATCTTCCGTTAATCCTGAAACCGGTAGGAAATGGAAAATTGAGTAAAAGAGACGGAAATAAAATGGGCTTTCCTGTATTCCCCATGCAGTGGACAGACCCTGAAACCGGAGAAATATGGCACGGATATAAAGAAGACGGATATTTTCCGGAAGCCTTTCTCAATATGCTTGCCCTACTCGGCTGGAATGACGGAACGGATAAGGAAATTTTTTCCATGGAAGAATTGTGTCAGGCCTTCTCATTGGAAAGAGTTCACAAAGCCGGCTCCCGATTTGATCCGGAAAAAGCGAAATGGTTCAATCATAAATACCTGATCAATAAACCGGATTCAGAACTTGCCAGCCAATTAAAAGAGATACTGAAAAGGAACGGAATTTTTACAGACGATACCAAAATAGAAAAGGTATGTGGTTTGATGAAAGAACGGGCAGACTTTGTAAAAGATATTTACAAGGATAGTTTATTTTTCTTTGTTACTCCGGAAGAATACAATGAAAAAGACGTAAAAAAATACTGGAAAGAAGAATCGTTACCCCTTATGCAGGAGTTATACAACCTGCTCAGCAATATTGAAGATTTTTCTTTTGCCAATACAGAAAGAATTATATCTGAATGGATTACGACAAAAGAAATCGGTTTTGGTAAAGTCATGAACCCCTTTAGAGTTGCTATTGTAGGAGCTGCAAAAGGACCACATATGTTTGATATTATCGAAATTATTGGTAAAGCTGAAACATTAAAACGACTGGAAAAAGCATTAAATACACTTTAACAAACAAATATGGAAAATACAATCTCTGATGCTGAAAAACAATATGCGATGTTCATTCATATTTCACAATTTGCAGGAGTAATTATTCCTGGATTAGGATGGATTTTGCCCTTAGTACTGTGGTTGACAAGGAAAGATACTTCTTCCTATATTGACGCTAACGGGAAAATAGTAATGAATTGGATCATTTCTTGTTTTCTTTATGCGATAGGAGCCTCTATTCTGATATTTATACTCATTGGAATACCTTTGTTAATTGCCTTGGGAGTATGTAGCCTCGTATTTACAATTATTGGTGCAATACGCGCTAATGAAGGTATACTCTGGGCATACCCTTTAAGCATTAAATTTATAAATTAAAGGATTATATCTTGTATTGACGTTTCGTTAATACAAGATATAATTATTCGCCTGTAATTCCCGGAGGGCTTGTTGTTCATGCTGTAAAAAAGGAAGCAGTTCCTGAGCAGTCAAACTGGAAAGAGCAGGAATAAAGATGGTAGCCGGGTAGTGCATTATAATATCGTGTAAAATTTTCACCCGCTTCATATGAAAATCGGAAGTAACAATTAATAAAACATCAGGCTGTTCCTTTTCAATTATTTGTTTTGACATCCTGAGGTCTTCCACCGTATTAGAAGACAATACAAACTCAAGAAAAGCTTCTTCTTTCACCCCTTTACGTAAAAGATACTGTTTACTGTAATAACCATGCGGAAAAGAAGTCGTATTGAATTGTTCTCCAAATCCGCCGGTACAGATGAAACGAACATTTTCGTTATAAGTATACAGATTCAAAGCACAATCCAAACGATCTAAAGCCATTGGACTTAAATTTCCGTTTTCATCATTAGGTGCTCCTAATACCAAAATAATATTCTTCTTTGTTATCATTTCATCCCTTTCATTTATATGTCCAGAAGGAAATCCCATTCCGGATGTTTATACAAAAATAATTATAAATAAATGGTTCATTACCGATAGTCTGTTTAAATATCAAAAGAAAACCTATAAAATCATCTTTTTTAAGTTATCAAAAAATTACCCGTTTAAACAGTTACTTTCTATTTTATTTGTAACTTTTCTGCCCGTTTGTACGTCATTTATAAAATGAATTTTTATGAAAAATCTTTTTCTTTGCTTTGTGTGTCTGTTTTTAACCCTGTACTCTCTTACTTTTGCTCAGGCTGGTGAATACCGAATATACGGATATATCTCTACAGTAGAAAACAATGTACTTTCCGGTTATATTACCTGGGGAAATAATCAATTATACTGGACAGATCTTTTTCAAGCTCAAAAACCTGTAAATCCCTATGCACATTACTTCAGCCCGGAAGATGGTGTGACATTCTTCAATGAAGGCTCGATCTCTACTGTACCTCCCCAGCATCTGTTTGCTTGCAGATTCGGAAATATCAAGTCTATAATATTGAGCGGTTTTAATCAAATAACTCTTCAAACGCAGAAAGGTTATGAATTTTTTTTGGAAAAGGGGCATTTTAACGATATAAACATACCGCTCATTGTTCAAATATCAGAACAAGAAACAGTAAAAATCCCCTGGGAAAAAATAGCCAAAATTGAATTTACTTCCTCTCCTGATTCTTTTTGCCCGCCGCTCTCCGTTCCGATAACCGGAATCCTCCAAACCAAACAAGGAATTTATAAGGGACTTATCAGCTGGAATAATAAAAAGACGATCACAGACGTATTTAAAGCCAAAACGAAGCAGGGAGAAATCAATATACCTTTCGCCCAAATCAAAAAAATAGCCAAAATCCCGGATCATTATCAACTTATTTTAAAAAACGGAAAAGAATTTGATTTACAGACAATAGACAATTTAAAAAAAATTACAGTGAATATGCCCAATACAGGTATGGTAACCATTTCTGCCACCCAATTAGAGGCATTGACTATAGAAGAAATACAGTTGCCTTCCTATTCTGATTTTTCCGAACAAACGCTTCTTTCTGGAGAAATTTTAACTCGTAAAGGAGAAAAAGTAAAAGGACAAATGGTTTATGATCTGGATGAAGGGATGAATTTTGAATTATTGGACGGAGAAAACGACAATATCGAATATAAGATTCCATTCAAATATTTAAAATCCATCGAACCGAAAAATTATAAATATTCTTATATCACTCTTACGAACGGAGCTGCCCTTAGCTTGGGAGACTCAGCGGATGTAAATTCAGAAAACAGCGGTGTTTTAATAATTCCGGAAAAAAGTATACCCGTTTATATTCCCTGGAAAGAAATCAGTAGAATTACGTTTGAACATCAGCATTTTTCACCCTCCAGATAGCGTTGCCGGATCAATTCAAAAATACGCCAAAGTTCTGATATCGATTCGGCCCTCAGCATTTGTATCCGTAAATCCCGGAAATGAGGCAAACCCTTAAACATGGCAGCCATGTGCCTGCGCATATGAAGAATACCTCTTACTTCATCTATCCAGTCAACGGATAATAATATTTGTTCTTTCAAAATGTCAATTTGCTCCGATACGGATAAATCCGGTAGTATTTCTCCGGTCTGAAAATAGTGTTTTATCTGTTTAAAAATCCATGGATGTCCTATAGCTGCCCGCCCGATCATCACAGCATCCACTCCGTATTTCTCAAAAGCTTCTTTAGCTTTTTGTGGAGAAACGATATCCCCGTTTCCAATAATCGGAATCCGGATTCTCGGATTATTCTTCACTCTCCCAATAGGCTCCCAATCCGCCTCTCCCGAATACATCTGGGAACGGGTACGTCCGTGTATGGCCAAAGCTTGTATTCCCACATCCTGCAAACGTTCGGCAATGTCTTCTATAATAATATGTTCACAATCCCATCCCAAACGGGTCTTAGCCGTAACCGGAATCTTCACAGCTTTTACAATCTGTTCAGCCATCTCTATCAAAAGGGGAATATCTTTCAACAAACCCGCACCCGCTCCCTTCTGAGCCACCCTTTTCACAGGGCAACCAAAATTTAAATCAATAAAATCCGGTTGCACTTCCTCAACAATCCGGGCAGCTTCAACCATAGAATCAATATAGCGTCCGTAAATCTGAATCGTCACAGGACGTTCCGCTTTTTCTATAGTCAATTTCTTCAAAGACTTATTGACCGAACGTACCAATGCATCCGCAGAAACAAACTCTGAATATAACCAATCTGCCCCAAACTCCTTACAAAACTTCCGGAACGGAGGGTTGGTCACATCTTCCATGGGTGCCAACACCAAAGGATATTCTCCCATTTCTTTTCCCGCTATCTGCATATATAAATGAATGTATTGGATTAAATATTATCTTTCAATTCTTAACCTTTAAACATTTTCCCGGTAAAGATGCTCTTTGCAAAGCAAAGAATAAATATGTTAAAGCATCATAAAATCAATAATTTATAGGCTTAGAGTATTTGAATACATCTGATTATTAAATAAGTTTGCTGCAAAAATAACAAATTATACTATTCCGAAAATCATGCTTATAATAAAATTACTTTTGTTTTTTCTCAGCCTTTTGCCTACGGATGCCCGTTGGCAAAGAATTCAAACAGATCAGCATATCTCTTTTCTATTCCCCAATAATGTACAGAAATTACACAAAGAAACAAATGAAATTCATTCTTACATCTATCAAACCAAAGACCTGACTTGTGTTTTCGGAGTGGTATGTTCTGATTTTTCAAATCAAAAAATTTCTTTTTCAGATCCGGATAACACATTGGCCATATATGAACAACTGAGAAAAGGATCTATAGATATGGAGACAGCTATTTTAAAAAATGAACAAACAGTTCCATACGAAAATATGCTGATTAAAGAAATTGAATACTCCATTATTAAAGACAAATATGAGATGACTTACTTTAAACGATTTATATTCAGGAATAATATGGTCTATCAAATTACAATCGGAGCTAAAACCCGGCATCTTGATATATTAAAAGAAGAAAGGGAAATCTTTTTTAATTCCCTCTCTTTTACAGACTGAATAAAATGTCCTCAACTACCTGTCTATGAAAAAACTTCAGTATTCCAGGCAATCTTACATTTGCAAGGAGCCGGAATTATCAATTTATATTTACACCTATAAAGGAAACCGATATTCAGAAGTAGGGAAATACCTTTCCCCTTTAACATTTTCATGGGTCGCCTTATTCTTGTAATGTATTATCAATATTTTTTCCCTTTTTAAATCCCTTAAAAACGCAAAATAATCTGTAACTTTTCCTTATATTCGTTCGTCTCATACATGTTATGACAAGGAATGAATATAACCTAAGTGTAGATAAATTTTCGGACGATGTATTTCGCTTCATTTATAAAACCTGCCGTAATAAAGAGTTAGCTGAAGATATCATCCAGGATAGCTATATGGTGTTGTGGGAACATGTCAGGGAAATTACATTCGAAAAAGCAAAAGCTTTTCTTTTTACTACTTCTTATCACAAAATGATTGATACATTCCGTCGTGAAAAAAAGAGTGAAGATATCGAGAATATAAATCCAGAACAGTATTTATCCACCACACAATCTCCCGATTTACAAGAAATTTTAGAAATTGCATTAAATAAATTATCTCCGGTTCAGAAAACTGTTATTTTATTGAGAGATTACGAGGATTATTCTTATCAGGAAATTGCAGACATCACTCATCTATCTGAAAGTCAAGTAAAAGTTTATATTTTCAGAGCCCGTAATTATATGAAAAAATTCATACGAAAACCGGATTTAATACTGTAAAGAAGAAATATGTCTATTGAATCGCCTAATTGATTTAAAATGATTACTCAAGAAAATTATGAAGTATATTTTACCGATTATCTGGACGGTATATTGAAAGAAACGGAAATAGCAGAATTAAAAGCTTTTCTGTTGGCACATCCCGAATTATCAGAACTTTTAGAGGATATTGAAAATATAAAACTTCAAAAACCCGCTCTTACTTATTCACATAAAGAATTACTGAAAAAAACAGAAATCCAGGAATGTCCTGATTATTATGCTATCGCAGCTGCCGAAAAGGTATTGACCAAAAGTGAAAAACAACAATTGGGAAAACGATTAACTGAAAAAAGTTTCCGTACGTCTGTTCTCTTTTACCAAAAGCTACGCCTGAAACCGAATTTAGATATTCAGTTTAATCACAAAAACAAACTTTACCGGAAGAAAAACAAACATTTTATTTTTATCCGGTTAAGTTCTATAGCAGCTCTGTTAATCGTATTTTTCCTCATTCGTTTATACACCCCTCAATCCATAGAAAAGAGTTCTGTTATCAGTAATAAACGGGTAACAATACTTCCTTTAGTCGTTTCACCCGCTTACACCACCTCTTTACCTATAGTATGTCACAAACAAACATTTGAATTAGCTGACGTAAGAACGGTAAAAAGGATAAGGCCAGGAATCCCTCCCATTCCTTCCTCTACGGAAATTCCCGCCCTTCTTCCCCTCCCGGCAGAGGCAAAACTTCAAGAAATAGCAATGAACAATTCTCCGGAAATGATCCTTACAGAATCTGCCAAAGCCTGGAAATCTTCTTCCAACAATGTCGAAACCAAAAATATATTTACGTCAGTCGTTCACGCCGGCCGAAACCTCACCCAAAAGATCAAAAAAACAGGTAAAAATAGAGATACCTCTGTAACAAATTAAAATCTCCATCCGTCCTATATTAAAATAATAGAATTTAAGAAATATAATAAGATGAAAACACTTTTATCCTTTTTTACAATTTTTCTGACATTAAACGTAATGGCTGCTAAAATTCAAGATTCTGTCATCCTTGAAGAAGTAAGACAAACAAAAAAAACAATTAAAACGACAGCTGATCTTCAGGATTCCCTGAGATCGGACAGGGAAATGCAAATTACTGATACTTCAACTTCATTAAAAAAATCTAAAATACGGATCCTTTCTTCTTCCCATAACGGTCTGTCTATTATTAGTTCAGGGAATGACACAGAAATTGAGATTCTGGGAAATCACAAATATAAAAACAGAAAATCCAAAAGTCATCAAAAATTTAACGGTCACTGGTGTGGCTTCAATTTTGGATTTGTAAACTTTACCCATACAGATTACTCTGATTATCCTGTGGGAGAACAAAATTTTATGGAACTGGATTATGCAAATTCCTTTGTCATGCAATTCAATATTTTGCAACAGAGCATCAATTTAGTTCCCCGTAATAATTTTGGATTAATTACAGGATTAGGGCTTGAATATCAGCGTTTGCGTTTTGAAAATAAACACCAGTCTATTACATTGGATGAAAACAAAAGAGTTGTACCTTATGCTATTCATCCGGACTGGAAAGTAAAAAGAAATTCTTTTAAAACACTTTATCTGACTGTTCCCCTCTTAATGGAAGTACAATTTCCGGCAAGAATCAGAAAAAAGATACATATTTCCGCTGGTTTTATGGGAGGAATCCGACTTCACTCCAAAACAAAAATCGTGTACAATAATCTCAATGGCAATAAGAAAAAAGAAAAAAATTCCGGCAGTTTTAATATGGTACCTGTAAAAGCAGATGTAGTTGCACGAATCGGTTATCACAATTTAAATATCTGGGGAAGTTATACGCTGACCCGTATGTTCCAATCCAACAAAGGACCAGAATTGCATCCTTACAGCTTAGGGTTAGGAATTAGTTTTTAAGGCATTGATTTTTTGCGAAATATCCCAAGGGATATTTCGCAAAAAATTAAATTAGAAAGAACGGCTGAAAGAAAAAAAGAAGAAGAATACAAAAAAGAAAACTGACCGAAAATTTTACTTTTCGGTCAGCCTCTTTTTTCGTAATTTATTGATTCATAATTTCTGTTTGACGGTCGATAGAAGCCTGGTGAATTGCTTTAAAGACTTTTTCCAGAAATTCTTCATTTAATCCTTTTTCTTTTCCTTTTTGGAACACTTTCTCCAAAATTTTATCCCAACGTCCGGGCTGTAGAATAGTGATATTATTTTGTTTTTTATATTTTCCGATTTCAGCAGATACACTCATACGACTTGCTAAAATCTGCAGTAATTCATCATCCAGTTCATCAATACGGGCCCGTAATTCGTCAATATTTTCTTTATATTCCATATTTTCACTATCTATATTCCGAATAATCAAACGGGATAAAATTTCCGAAAGGGAAGAGGGTGTAACTTGCTGCGCTGCATCACTCAGAGCAATTTCCGGACAAATATGCGATTCTATAATTAAGCCGTCAAAACCTAAATCCATAGCTTGCTGGGAAACTTCCTGTATATATTCCCTTTTACCGGAAATATGACTCGGATCACAAATCATAACGATATCCTTATAACGACGTTTAATCTCTATCGGGATCTGCCACTGAGGAGTATTTCTGTATTTTGCTTTTGTATAAGTAGAAAAACCCCGGTGTATGATTCCAATTTTCTTTAACCCTGCCAGATTCAAGCGTTCCAGAGCTCCGATCCAAAGTTCTACATCAGGATTTACCGGATTTTTAACTAAAACAGGAATATCTGTCCCTTTCAGCGCATCAGCAATTTCTTGCATAGCAAAAGGATTTGCCGTTGTACGGGCTCCGATCCACAACAAATCGACCCCTGCCTTCAATGCTTCATATACATGCTTTACATTCGCTACTTCGGTTGACGTTTTCATTCCCAATTCCCGCTGTACACGGCGCATCCATCCTAAGCCATCTGATCCAACACCTTCGAAACAATTCGGACGGGTCCGGGGTTTCCAGATACCGGCCCGCAAAACATTTACCCCTCCGTTTTTTAATGCCTTTGCTGTTTCAAACAATTGCTGTTCGCTCTCTGCACTACAAGGTCCTGCAATGATCAAGGGTTTTTTCGTATCCGGAAAAATTCCCCATTCATTTACTTTTACTAAATCCAATTGAATAGCTGCCATAAAATTTATTGTTATATGTTTTTAATTTATATTCTTAACGGATAATTCTCTTTATCTTATTAGCTTTATGTATCAACTCTCTTACTCCTCCTTCATTATAATCGGATATATTTTTTTTAAATTCCTGCAATTTTTCAATATAAGTATCCAATACTGTCAATACATTCTCTTTGTTTTGAGAAAATATGGGAGCCCACATATCAGCATTGCTTTTGGCCAAACGTACTGTGGAAGAAAAACCTCCTGAAGCCAAATCAAAAATGTTCTTTTCATTTTTTTCCTTCTCCAAAACCGTCAAAGCCAGAGCAAACGAAGAAATATGAGAAATATGAGAAATATAAGCTGTATGCACATCGTGATGAGCTGCCCGCATATATATAATTCTCATATTCAGACAATCATACATACTTTTTACTAATTCTACAGCCCGCATATCGGAATCCTCCGCATTACAAATGATCCCTGCACGCCCATCGAAAAGTCCGGACAAAGCCGCCCAGGGGCCCGAATACTCAGTACCAGCCATAGGATGAGCAGCTACGAAATTTTTACGGTTCGGATGATAATGGACCATCTCATTGATTTTTTCTTTCGTAGAACAAACATCGGTAACAATTTGTTTCTCAACTTTATCCAGAATCTGTGGGATCAAACGGATAGCAGCACTGACCGGGGTCGCAACGACAATAATATCACTTTTTCCGATACAATCGTCCAAATCTACTATTTCATCTACTAATCCGATCTCCTTAGCTGCTGCTGCATGTAAATGATCGTTTTCTACCCCCACTATCTTATCTGCAAATTTTCTCTTTTTTAAATCGATGGCCATAGAACCTCCGATCAAACCTATTCCTATTATTCCTACTTGCATAAATTTTTTCTTTAATTTTTATGATTTATACCGCTTCATAAAACTAACACCAGGAACCGTGGCATAATTCTGCATGGTATAAATTATTTTTTATCCGTTCATATGCCTCTTTCAAAACAGGACGCTTGGCACAAAGAGAAATACGAATGTAGCGTTCTCCGTTACTTCCAAATATAAAACCAGGAGTAATAAACACCTTTGCTTTTTGCAATATAAAATCCGTCAATTTTTCTCCACTTTCCCATTTTTCTCCTATTTTCCCCCATAAAAACATGCCGCTGCTATTTTTGTCGTATGTTGCACCCAATAGATCTAAAATATCGCCTGCAAGCTGTTTACGCGCCTTATATTCTTCATTTAAAGCCGTATACCAGCTGGCATCCAGAGACAAGGCCTTCACTGCCGCTAATTGCATCGGCTTAAACATACCTGAATCCATATTGCTTTTTACTTTCAATACGTTGGCAATAACTGCCGGATCCCCTGCAATCATTCCAATTCTCCAACCGGCCATATTATGGGCTTTACTCAAAGAATTTAATTCAATACAACATTCTTTAGCCCGGGGTACACTTAAAATACTCAGTTGTTCCTCATTGAGAATAAAACTGTAAGGATTGTCATTACAAATTAAAATTTTATGTTTTAAGCCAAATTCCACCAACCGGCGATACAAAGCTTCCGTTGCCCTCGCTCCAGTCGGCATATTCGGATAATTTACCCACATCATTTTTACTCCGCTTAAATCCATCCGTTCCAAATTTTCGAAATCAGGCATCCAATCGTGCTCTTCTTTCAAATCAAAAGGAATAATTTCAGCTTCTGTCAATAAAGAAGCGGAAGAATACGTCGGATATCCCGGATTAGGCACTAAAACTTTATCTCCCTTATTTAAAAAAGCCAGGGATAATAACAAAATACCTTCTTTAGAACCCGCTAACGGCTGAATTTCTTTTTCAGGGTCTAATTCTACACCATAATATTTTTGATACCATTCTGCAAAAGCTCTCCGAAGCTCCGGAATACCTTTATAACTTTGATAAGCGTGATTGTCGGGATTCTCTGCCCCATGTATCAAGGAATGAATAACCTCATATGCCGGAGCCATATCAGGCGATCCTATTCCCAAACTGATTACTTTTTCTCCCCGCCGGTTCATCTCATCTATTTCCCGGAGTTTACGGGAAAAATAATATTCACTTACGTTATTTGTTCTGTTTGCTGGCTGAATAATCATATCCTAAAGTATTATATTTTACAATTCCATTTTTATCCATTACAACTTTTATACTCTCCCATAATTTTTACATCTTCCATCAAAGGCTGTACCGCATTCATGGCTTCCTGATAACGGTTATATTCTTCAAATTTAAGATCCACATAGAAAAAATACTGCCATTCCTTACCCGGAATAGGTAAAGATTGAATTTTTGTCAGGTTCAGATCGTAAAAAGAAAAAATTGACAAAATCTGCGAGAGCCTTCCTTTTACATGAGGAATAGTAAAACAAATCGAAGATTTATCAATATCTTCTTTTTCCACACTCAATTTATCATCTAAAATTAAAAAACGGGTAAAATTCTGCTTATGCGTTTCTATACTCTCCCTGAGAATTTCCAAACCAAATAATTCCGCTGCCAGACTGGAAGCGATCGCTCCGACCCCCATCTGACGGTTAACTGCTATTTCAGCAGCACTTTTTGCCGTATCTTCCGATTCTATTAAACGGATATACGGATACTCCTGAAAAAAATTCCGGGTCTGGGCAATAGCCATATAATGAGAATGAACCTCCCGTATCTCTTCTATCTTTTGCCCCGGCAAAGCCATAAGATTTTGTTTTATACGCAAAAAAACCTCTCCCTTTATCTGTCTCCCGTATTTATGTAAAAGAGAATAATTCGGTAAAAGTCCCCCCGAAACTGTATTTTCAATAGCCATGACAGCTCCATCCGCTTTTTTCTTTTCTAAACTGGTAAACAAATCTTCAAAATTCAGGCATTCTACCACCTCAATTTCTTCTCCGTAATACAGACGGGCTGCCTGTTCATGAAAACATCCGTGTACCCCTTGAATCGCAATTTTCTTTTTCATTTTATTTTTGTTTCGTGTGTATCAGCTAAAAACCCCCGACTGTAAGCCGGGGGTTTATATAATCTTTCTTTTAAATCCAAGACAATTACAGGGCTACCGGCTACTCTTCATACAATAAAAGTAGAAATGAAAATAATAACCGTTGCTAAATCGAAATTCTATCATCTTGTTTTAATAAAAAAGCCCTGAAAAATCAGGGCTCTGTTTTATATTTATTATAATATTTATCACACCAAAGCCCTCTTACCTTTTGCTAAAAAAGTAATAATAGAAAAAAGAACAGGCAAAAGAAAAAGACTTTATCATATCGCTACTTATCTTATATGTATTGGCTGCAAAAGTAAAAACATTTTCCTTAAGTCCAAAACATTCGGTCTTTTTTCTCCATTTTATTTTTAACTTTGCCGATATAAACACACAAAAAACAATTTCATGTCAGAAAACAACACTTTATATCTTTTAGATGCTTACGCTCTTATATACAGATCCTATTATGCATTTGTCAATAATCCCCGTATCACCACGACCGGTATAAACACATCTGCAACTTTTGGTTTTTGTAACTTTCTGCTGGAATTACTGGAACTTGAAAAACCCACCCATATTGCAGTCGTATTTGATCCGGAAGGGCCTACATTCCGGCATGAAATGTATGCACCCTATAAAGCCCAGCGTCCAAAAATGCCAGAAGACCTGCGAAAATCTATTCCTTATATTAAAGAAATTATTAAAGGTTTAGGAATAAAATGTGTTGAAATTCAGGGTTTTGAAGCAGATGACGTAATCGGGACCATTGCCCGCAAAGCCGAAAAAGCCGGATATACCGTATATATGATCACTCCGGATAAAGATTATGCTCAATTAGTAAGCGAAAAAGTATTTATGTATAAACCCGGACGCTCCGGAAATAAATCAGAGGTATGGGGTATCCCGGAAGTATTGGATCATTTCGGGATTGAAAAAATCAGTCAGGTAATAGACATACTCGGATTAATGGGAGATGCAGCGGATAATGTACCCGGCTGTTCAGGAATCGGTCCTAAAAGCGCAGCTAATCTGGTATACAAATATGGAAATATCGACGGTATATACGCGCATATTGACGAATTAAAAGGGAAACAAAGAGAAAACCTTCTCGCCTGCCAACCTACAGTACACCTCTCCAGGACTTTAGTAACAATAAATGCTGACGTTCCCCTGGAATGTACAGTCGATGATCTGAAAAAAGAGCATATTCATGTTCGGGTACTGGAACCTATTTTCAAAGAACTGGAGTTATTCTCTCTCTCCAGAAGATTAATTGAAACGGACCGGGAAGAAGAAAAAACAGAAAAATTATCGGATGTAAAGGTAAAATACAGGGACCGCAGCAAAGACATAGAAAATTTGATTAAGGAATTGGAAAAAACCAGAGAATTTGTTTTTCACTCTGTTTTCACTTCCGGTACAATTTATGATTCCTACCCAACATGGATTTGTTTTTCCGTAGAAAAACACTGTGTAGATTTTATCAAACTACCGAAATCCAAAGAAGAAGTAAAAGAAATAATTCACTTATTCCAACCTTTACTGGAGAACCCGGAAAAAACCCTGATTTCTCCGGATGTAAAGGACGATATCATCTGGCTTAAAAGAGCAGGTATTTTATTAAAAAATACTATTTTTGATATAAAAATTGCTCATTATGTGTTACACCCGGACATGTCGCACGAACTGACACGCATTGCTTTACAATATCTCCATTACACTTTAGCAGAACCTCAGAAATCAAACCGTCAACTTTCTCTTTTCTTCGAAGAAGAAGCCCCGGAAGATCATGACTTTGCAGAAAAAGCCGATGTTTTATTCCGTTTAAAAGAAGCTTTGAATGCAGCCCTTATGGAAACAGGATTAATCCGGCTCTTCAACGATATAGAAATGCCGCTGGTGTTTGTTCTGGCAGATATGGAATACGAAGGAGTCAGTATCGATACTGCAGAACTACAACGTATTTCAGACGGGTTAAAAATCCGGATAGAAAATTTAGAAAAAGAAATTTATGATATCGCCGGACATCCCTTCAATATTGGTTCTCCCAAACAACTAGGGGAAGTTCTCTTTGATGAAATGAATGTCGACGGGGGAAATAAAAAGACCAAAACCGGTCAATACAGTACTTCTGAACAAGTATTGGTAAAATTAGAAAGCGAACACCCTATCGTGGGTAAAATTCTCGATTACCGGGGCTTAAAAAAACTTTTAAGCACCTATGCCGAAGCTCTACCTACCTATATCGATGCGGAGACAGGCAAAATACATACCCATTTCAATCAAGCTGAAGCCGCAACAGGCAGGCTAAGCAGCCTGAATCCCAATCTCCAGAATATTCCTATCCGGACCGAAGAAGGGAGAGAAATCCGTAAAGCTTTTATAACCGGGGATGATCATTATTTATTCTTTTCTGCAGACTATTCCCAGGTAGAATTACGCCTTATGGCCCACCTCAGTCAAACCCCTCAATTAATCGAGGCATTCCGGCACGGAGAAGACGTACATACAGCAACCGCTGCCAAAATATACCATATTCCGGTAGAAGAAGTTACTCCGGAAATGAGACGCAGAGCAAAAACAGCCAACTTCGGGATTATATACGGAATTTCTGCATGGGGACTGGCGGAAAGACTTCATATCAGCCGCAAAGAAGGGAAAGAACTCATAGAAGGGTATTTCAGACTCTACCCTGGAGTAAAACAATACATGGAAGAATCTATAGAAAAAGCCCGGAAAAAACAATACGTGGAAACCATTATGGGAAGAAGGCGTTACCTGCGGGACATAAACTCCAGAAACGCAGTAATCCGGGGTATGGCAGAAAGAAATGCCATAAATGCTCCGATTCAGGGATCTGCTGCAGATATCATCAAAATGGCAATGATCTGCATTCATAAACAATTACAGGAAAGAAAAATGAAATCTAAAATGATCCTCCAGGTACACGACGAATTGAATTTTAAATGTTATAAAGAAGAACAAGAAGAATTGTGGCAACTGGTAACAGAGTGCATGGAAAATGTTGTGAAACTTTCCGTACCTTTAACTGTTAGTACCGGATTCGGAGAAAATTGGTATGAAGCTCATTAAAGAAATGATCTGTTAATTTTACATTAAAGATATATGGATACTTCCGATACAATCTTTATCGCTACACCAATATTTACAGACCAAAATAATTCTTGCTTTATTTCTCAAAAAGAAATACAGGATACAGTTATCTACCTTCCACTCAAAACCTTTAATCCGATTCTCCCTTTGAACAAACCGGGGCATGTTGCAGGTAGCCTTATATATACCTTGGTTTTCCTCAGTATCTTTGCCTTTTTACGTATACGTAGCAAAGGCTTATTTTCACTTATGCTAAATGTTTTAGTCAAGAGAAAGAAATACGAGCTCATTTTAAATGAAGGAATCAGCTCTAACTTAGGTTATTATATTTTAGCGCTCTTTCTTTCTTTTTCTATACTAGCTACCGGAATAGAATATTTTTCCTTTCATGATTTTTACCTCAAACCTATTTTCTCTATATTTTGTTTTTTACTCCTTTATCACTTATGCATTTTATGTATTGTACATTTGTTGGCCTGGACATTCAATATTCGAAATATTAAAGAAGAAGTGATTGTAAATCTTTGGACCTTTAATATCCTGATCGGATTATTTATTTCTCCTCTTGTGCTGTCCCTTTTCTTCGTCAAATTATTTGCTCTTCCCTTACTGGTAAAAATTATTACAATCTGTTTAGTAATGTTTTATCTTGTTAAATTAGTACGGTGGTTGGAAATATTATTTGCTTATAAGGTTTCAATTTTGTATATGATTTTGTACCTTTGTGCCCTCGAAGTAATACCTATACTTATGCTATATAAGTATGTGGCATTATAATAAGTGAGTATTAATATTTAAAACTTACAAAGTTGAAGATCAAAAAGGTACTTGTTTCACAACCTAAGCCGGCAACAGAAAAATCTCCTTATTTTGATTTAGCAGAAAAATACAATCTGAAATTAGAATTCAGGCCTTTTATAAAAGTAGAAGGAGTTACGGTTAAAGAGTTCAGACAGGAGAAAGTCAACATTCTGGATCATACTGCTATTATTTTTACTAGTCGCACTGCTATTGATCATTTTTTCAGAATTTGTGGAGAATTAAGGATCACAGTACCCGACACGATGAAATATTTTTGTATATCCGAAGCAACAGCCTTCTATTTACAAAAATATATTGTTTACCGGAAAAGAAAGATCTTTTATGGAGATAAGAAAGTTGATGATATGACCAAGATTCTGTTAAAACACAAAACAGAAAATTTTTTGGTACCTCTTTCAGATATCCATAAAGAAAATATTCCCGGCCTTCTGGATAAATTGCGTTTGAAATATACAAAAGCCATTTTATATAAGACGGTTGCCAGCGATTTAAGCGATATCAAAAATCTGAAAGAATATGATATCATTGCATTTTATACACCTTCCGGAATTAAATCTCTCTTTCAAAATTTTCCGGATTTTGTACAGGATACAACTATTATCGCAGCATTCGGACCCGCTACAGCTGAAGCAGTAGAAGAAGCCGGATTGCGTCTGGATATACAGGCTCCGACTTCCAAATGTCCCTCCATGACAATGGCCATAGAGGAATTCATCAAGAAGTATAATAAAGACAATAAGATTAAATGAAAAGTCTTTAGAAAACTTTTACGCGAACCGGATATTGAAATTTTTCCTATTAAATTAAAAGAGGCCGTCCGCAGGGACAGCCTCTTCCATAGTATGAATACATTTTGTAAATCTGAACACCTCTGCAATAAAATTCTATTTGAAGAATTACTCCATTCAGATTTTAGTTTTGTAAAATTTCCCTTCCGGGTTCTTGTCAAAAAATCTTCTGTACAAGGAGAATTTCCGGCAAGGATTGCTATCAGTGTCAGTAAAAAAAAGTTTAAACGAGCTGTTAAAAGGAACCGGATCAAGCGCTTGACACGGGAAACATATCGTTGTCACAAACAAGAACTTTATCGCTATAGCCAAGACTCCGGAACATTGGATATTCTGTTTATTTATATGGATCACACCGTACTGGATTATAATAGGATTGAAAAAGCCATGCAAACAGCAATACAAAAAATTATTACACATTTCTACCGTGTTCCTGAAAAAATGTAAAATATCCCGTTTCTATTTTTCTTTCAGCGTCTGCTTCAGACGTAGTATTATTTTTATGCTTTTACTACCTATTCGTTTCTATCAATATTGTATTTCTCCTTTAAAACCTCCCACTTGCCGATACACTCCGACCTGTTCACAATATGCAATCGAAGCGCTCCGGAAACACGGACCGCTGAAAGGATTATGGCTGACAGTGAAACGAATTCTTTCCTGCCATCCCTGGGGGGGTAGCGGCTATGATCCTGTCCCCTGAATTCCAATCGTGAAAAGTGAAAAAAACTTCTTTAAAACAGTAAAAGACATTGATTATAATGGGTAATAATTTTCAACTTTCCTGAGAAAAGTGTACTTTCGCTTAATTAAAGGAGAATTTACAATTGTAACTTATTAGTAATGAAAACGAGAAAATTCCTAATTATCATTTTCGGGATAATCACTATCGGGCTGGGAATTGTTGCACTTAAAAGTGATGACCGCAATTTTGAAATCAGCAAACAACTTAATATTTATGCAACATTGTTCCGGGATATTAATATGCTTTATGTAGATGATACCGAACCTGAAAAGTTAGTTACTGAAAGTATCAATGCTATGCTCAATTCGTTAGATCCCTATACTGTCTATTATCCTGAATCTCAGACTGAGGATGTCAAATTGATGACTACAGGAGAATACGCAGGCATTGGTTCTGTAATCAGTAAAAAAGGAGATGAAATAATCATCCGCGAACCCTATAAGAATTCACCCGCAGACAAAGCTGGACTTCTGCCCGGAGATATCATTGTGTCAATAGATGGGAAATCCGTAAAAGGTAAAAATACTCAGGAAGTGAGTGAATTACTAAAAGGCCAGCCGGGAAAAGAAATTCTGATTAAAGTTAAAAGAGAAGGCTTTGAAAAACCATTGGAGAAAAAAGCCATACGCGAAAAAATACAATTGCCGAGTGTCCCCTATTATGGATTGATCACAGACAGTATCGGTTATATTTATCTAAACAGTTTTACAGATAAAGCTGCAGCAGACGTACGCAAAGCGATCATTGATCTCAAAAACCGGGGAGCAAAATCCCTTGTTTTTGATTTAAGAGGAAATTCAGGAGGACTTTTGGACCAAGCGGTAGAAATCAGCAATTTCTTTCTTCCCAGAGGTTCTAAAATACTTGAGACGAAAGGAAAAGTAAAACAATGGGACAAAGAATATATAGCCAACAAAAATCCGATTGTACCGGATATGCCTCTTGCCGTATTAATCGACCGGGGCACCGCCTCTGCAGCAGAAATTGTTTCCGGGGCTTTTCAGGATTATGACCGGGGAGTATTGATCGGAGAACGTTCTTTCGGGAAAGGTTTAGTACAAAATGTAAGGGATTTAGCTTATAACACAAAAGTAAAAATTACAACTGCCAAATATTATATTCCAAGCGGACGCTGTATACAGGCTTTGGACTATTCCCACAGAAATCCGGACGGAAGCGTCGGTAAAGTACCCGATTCTTTGATTACAGCTTACACAACAAAAGGAGGACGTACGGTATATGACGGAGGAGGTATCAGTCCGGATATTCAGATGGAAGCTGAAAATTTTGCTCGTATTACTCAAGAATTGGTCCTCAGAGATTTATGTTTCGATTTTGTAAATTCTTATGCACTTAAAAATCCGGAAATTCCTTCTATTCAGGATTTTGTCATTACTGACGATATTTATTCTCAATTTAAGAACTATTTAAAAGAAAGAAATTTCTCTTATGAAACGGAATCTCAACGCACATTAGAAAAACTGATTAAAATAGCAAAAGCTGAAAAATACTACGATATTGCTAAAAGCCAATTGGATAGCCTTCAAAAAGACTTTACACATTCTATCGATCGTGATATGGAAGCTTTCCGGAATGAGATATCTTCTTTTCTGGCTGAACAATTTATGCAACGTTATTATTATTTAGGAGGAATCATTGAATATAAAGTATTGCACGATAAGGAAGTAAAAAAAGCAATTGAAATTTTGGAAAATCCGATAGAATACGAAAATTTGCTAAAAAAGTAAAACCCTATTGGCATTTTAAAATAAATGTCGTAAAAGCCACTTTTCAGACAACCAATGAATATTTCCCTGGGAAGTGGTTTTATATTTGTATATAAAGGATCCAAGCTTCAGGTTCGGTAGTCAGAAACGGAGATGTATTGACTGAGGCGATTCTCTGAAAATAGGAATCAGATATAAAGTGTTGCTGAAAGAAAAAATAGTTTTTAAGATTCCCTTTTTTATTAAAATATATTTATTTGTGTTTGTTTTTGTGCTAATGAATTCCCAAATTCGTGGGCTATAAAAATTTAATCCCTCATATATGAAAAAGTTTTTCCTTTTTTTGACTGTATGTTTTAGTTTGCCTGTCATAGCTCAAGATATCCGGCCAGACGAGTCATTATACGGCACAGCTTTCTGGGAAGCTGATACCTTGGGAAATCACAGAGCTGTAGTACGTGTAAATACTTCTGCTGACATTGCTAAAATTTATCTTCCCTGGAGGAGAAGAGATCATCAACCTGACCAAAAAGGATTGATTATTGTCGATGCCCAAACAGGAAAACAAGTTGTAAATTTCTACAGAAAAGAAATCAACCGGGAATTTGGCATTATATTTTTTCAACCTCAAACTGTACCCGGAAATTACTATATTTATTATTTACCTTATCATTCTTCCGGCGGCCCTTATCCAAAAGTCTTTTATACCCGGGAACAAACGATTCCGGATTCAAATTGGGTAACAATGGCAAAGGTCCAGGAAACAACAGCCATAGAAGCAAATCTGGTTCAATTTCAATCCAGAGGCTCGTTTAATAATTTCTATCCAATGGAAATTATAGCAACAGCCAAAGAAAAAGAAAAGCTGATTCAAAATAATCCGGATAAAAAATACCTCATCTTTGCTGAGGACCGTATGCATCCCATAAAAATGTTCCATGATATACCCTATCGTTGGACCACAAAAGGAGCGGGTAATCTTTTCTTTGCAGAAGCCGACCAAAACGAATATTTTGTATTTCAAATCGGATTATGGGCCGTTCAGCAAGATATAAAAAATATAAAAGTAAAATTCAGTGATTTAACCGGAGCTCAAAATACCATTCCGGCTACTGCTTTTACCTGTTTTAACACCGAAGGCAAAGACTGGTTACAACGTCCCATGCAAATTGATTATCAGATTCCTCAAAATCAGGTAAGACCTTTATGGGTAGGGATTCAAATGCCTAATGGAATTCATGCAGGATTATATACAGGAGAAATCACCATTTCTGGAGATAATGCAGAAACTCAGAAATTGAACTTACATATTTTAGTCAGCGACAGAATATTAACAGATAAAGGAGACAGTGATATTTACCGCTTGTCCCGTCTGCGCTGGTTAAATTCAGACATCGCTTTCAATGATAATATAGTAAAACCGTTTATTCCTCTTTCCCTTTCGGATCATACGATAAATTGTCTGGGACGTTCAGTTACTTTAAATACTTTCGGCTTTCCTGCTTCCATACAAAGTTTCTTTACGGATGAAGTGACGGAAATAGGGGAAGACCCCGTAGAAATCTTAAATGCTCCTTTCCGTTTTATTATTGAACAAAATAGAAAAAGCCTGCCTTGGAAAAATAAATCTTTCCAATTCACCAAAAAAGGGAAAGGAAGGATCAGCTGGGAATCATTTAATACAGCCGGAAATTTTGATATCTACTGTGAAGCTTTTATGGAATTTGACGGATTTATAGAATATAAAATTAAAGTAAAAGCTCTTACCAATACAGTTGTAAATGATATGCGTCTGGAGATACCGATGAATGGTTCAGTGGCGACTTATTGGTTAGGAATGGGAGAAAAAGGTTCCCGTCTTCCCAAAGAATACAGCTGGAAATGGGATATTCAGAAAAACCAAGAAGGATTTTGGATGGGAACAGTCAATGCAGGCTTGCATTGTGTGTTCAGGGATGAAAATTATATCCGTCCGCTCAACACTAATTTTTACCATTCCAAGCCTTTAGTTATTCCCGAATGTTGGAATAATAAAGGAAAAGGCGGTATAAAATTTAACCGGAAAGGGAAAGAGATGCTTATCAAAACGTATAGCGGGTCCAGAAGCATAAAAGCGGGAGAAGAACTGACATTTATTTTTAAAACCTCTGTAACCCCTTTTAAACCAATAGATACCGAAAAACAATGGACAGATCGTTATTTACACAGCTATGAGCCTGTTGACAGCGTTATTGCCCAAGGCGCAAATACCATAAATATCCATCATGGAACACCGATTAACCCGCATATTAACTATCCTTTTTTCCGGCCGGATTTTATGAAAGCATATATAGATGAAGCTCACACCAAGGGATGCAAAGTAAAAATTTATTATACTGTACGGGAACTGGCAAACCGGGCTCCGGAATTATGGGCACTTCGTTCTTTGGGACACGAGATTTTTTCTGCTGGAAAAGGAAACGGCTTTTCCTGGTTACAGGAACATCTGGAGGAAGACTATATAGCTGCCTGGTTTGTCGAAAAATACACCGATGCAGCCATTGTCAATTCAGGAGTTTCCCGCTGGCATAATTTTTATGTTGAAGGTCTGAACTGGCTGGTTCAAAATGTCGGAATAGACGGACTGTATATTGATGACTTGGCATTTGACCGTACTACGATGAAACGTATCCGGAAAGTGTTGGATGCAGGATGTGCTGCACCTCGTATAGATCTTCATTCTGCTAATCAATTTAACGCAAAAGACGGTTATATCAATAGCGCATGCCTTTATATGGAACACATGCCTTATTTGGACCGTTTATGGTTAGGGGAATATTTTGATTATAATGCCGGGCCTGATTACTGGTTGACAGAAGTTTCAGGAATCCCTTACGGTATGATGGGCGAAATGCTTCAGGACTGTGGAAATCCCTGGAGAGGAATGATTTATGGGATGACCTCCCGACTCCATTGGGAAGGATGTGAAGTTGCCCAATACTTATGGAAAGCCTGGGATGAATTTGGAATTAAAGGCAGTCGGATGATTGGTTATTGGTCTTCTCATAATCCGGTCCAAACAAACCGGAAAGATATCCTGACAACGTGTTATATCCAGAAAAATAAAATTATGATTGCTATCGCCAGCTGGGCAGAAAAGGATAGTTCCGTAAGTCTGGAAATCGATTGGGAAAAATTAGGTCTTTCTCCTGAAAAAGCAAGATTATATGCTCCTGAAATTCCATTATACCAGGAAGCGAATGAATTTGACCCTTTGCAACCGATAAAAATAGAAAAAGGGAAAGGTTTCCTTTTAATTTTAGAATAATAATCATCCTAAAAATAAAATTATATGTATCGTTTTTTTCTACTTTTAATTTCCTTCTTCCTGATCGCTCAAACACAAGGTCAGGAATGGAAAAAACTTTTAAAATTTGCTGACGACCAGCCAGATCTAACCAAATATGACGTTATCAATTTACTGGATAGCACAGGAGTAAATGTTTCCGAACAAGGATCCGGTTCTTTTACTATTCACCGGATTGTAAAAATACAGAATCCTTCAGGAGCTTTAAAATACAGAATTATTAAATACGATTACGATCCTCTTACCGCTTTTGCAAAATTTGAAAGTGTAAAAATCCACAAAACCGATGGGAGTACGAAAGAAATAGATGTAAAAAAAGCTTGCGATTATGCAGCTCCCGCTCGGGCTATCTATTGGGGAGCCCGCCAAATTATGCTGGAACTGGGACGCCTGGAACCAGGAGATATTGTCGATTATAAAATTGATAAAAAAGGTTTTACTTATGCACTACTCGCTTCCGACGAAAACGAGGATCGTTTTGTCCCTCCCATGCGCGGACAATTTTATGACATTGTCCCTTTCTGGAGTAATGATCCGACAATAACTAAAATTTATAAAGTATCTATTCCCAAAGAGAAAGACATGCAATACCAATTTTACCAGGGTGAATGTGCCTCTTCCTTACGTTTTGAAGGGAATAAAAAAGTCTATACTTTTAGCATGCATAATATGAAACCCTTTGAAAAAGAACCCAATATGGTGGATTTATTTGACGTTGCTCCCAAGTTGATGATGTCTACCACTCCTGATTGGGAAGCGAAATCCAAATGGTTTTACCAGGTCAATGAAGGTTATGGGAGCTTTGAACCTACCCCTGAAGCCCAAAAAAAAGTAAACGAACTGATTAAAGGGTGCAAAACGGAAATGGAAAAGATTTCCGTATTAACCCATTGGGTAGCCGATAATATGCGGTATTCCGGTATCTCTATGGGAGAGGGAGAAGGCTATACGTTACACAATACCCAAATGAATTTTACAGATCGTTGCGGAGTTTGCAAAGATAAAGCTGCTCTTCTGATTTCCATGCTTCGGATGGCAGGTTTTAAAGCTTATCCTGCAATGACGATGGCGGGTTCAAGGGTTGAATCTATCCCTGCGGATCATTTTAATCACAGTGTAGCTGTTGTAAAATTATCCGATGGAAATTATATGCCTTTGGATCCTACCTGGGTACCTTTCCTCCGCGAACTATGGTCTAGCGCTGAACAACAACAAAATTATCTCCCCGGCATTCCTGAAGGTTCTGATCTTCTTTTGACTCCTGTATCTGCTCCTGAAAATCACTATTTTAAAATAAATGCACAAACGAATCTTAGCCCGGATGGGACGTTGAACGGTAAATTTATTGTTGAAGCAGAAGGACAATCCGACGGGAATATCAGACGTACTTTTACTACCGGGTTTATGAACGACTGGAAAAACGCTTTAGAAAAAGAATTATTAGCAATCTCTCCCCGGGCACGTTTAATAAGCGTAGATTACGGCAAAGATCCTAAAAACTATACTGCTGCTCCTATTAAAATAGAAATGAAATTCAGTATTCCCAACTATGCCCTAAGCGGCGAAGGCGTCTTAATATTCAAACCGCTAGTTATGAACAATTTATATAATAGAGTCCGTTCTTATCTACGTATCAATACCGACATAGCAGAGAGAGAATACGGGTTTAAAGATGCTTGTTCACGACTGGTCTTACTGAAAGAAACCATACAGCTTCCTTCCGGTTACCATATGCTTGGGGAAAACAGAGCTGACGAATACAGTAGTAAGGTAGCTGATTTTACTGGATCATTAAAACAGGAAAATAATCGTCTCCTCTTAAATCAAAAATTAGCGTTGAAAAAAAGAGTATACGAAGCAGAAGATTGGAATGACTTCAGAACGGCAGTTAATATGCATAAATCTTATGGAACAGAAGCTATCGTTCTAGAAAAAAATAAATAAATGCATGTTTCAACAGAATGAATTAATGATCATAAGTAAATAGAAAAAAAATGAAACAGATCAGATATATCTTATTTTTACTCATCAGCACACTTTATTTCCTAAATAATGGATATGCACAGTCAGAGGCAGAATTTATTAAACTGGTGAAAGAATATACCTATAAGCCCGGCGGAGAATTAGAATTTCATTATAATAAAATTTTAAAATTACATACACATAAAGCTTTTAATAATCTTTACGGAGAAACCTTTATTGTATACAATCCGGATTTTCAACAATTAAAAATCAATGATTGTTATACCATCCAGGCGGACGGAACAACTATTAAGGCGCCTCAAAATGCCTTTAATGAAGTTTTACCTTCAGCTGCAGCAGATGCACCGGCATTTAACCAAATAAAAGAAATGGTCATCACGCATACGGGTCTCGAAATTGGAGCAACTGAATATTTAGATTATACTCTAAAGAGTAAACGCTCGTCTCTAAATAGACTTGATATAGATGAAGTTTTACAAGAACTTAGTCCCGTAAAGGAATATATCGTTATCGTCAATATTCCGGAGAATCAGGAATTTAGTTATAAGCTGACAGCCAGTAAAATAAAACCCGAAATCAGTATAAAGGACGGAATGAAAAGCTATCGCTGGAACTTCAAAAATATTTCTGCCGCAGTAAATGAACCGTATCAATCTGTCAATCTCTATGATGTACCTCGACTGACGGCCTGTACTTATACTTCGACTGAGCAAGCTCTTAACTTTTTTCAGAAATATTTGTCTGCCCCGGTAGATACAGAAATCCAAAAATTTACTCAACAACTCGTTCAAAATACGACTACGGAAAAAGAAAAAGTAATCGCTATATATAATTATATTACTAAAAATATTTCTTCCATTGGACTCAGTTTAGAAGATATAGATTTTGTTTCCCGCAACCCTCTGCAAGTACTGGAAAGTGCTTACGGAACAAAAATTGAAAAAGCAGATTTGCTTATTTCCATGCTTAAAAGTGTTGGACTTAAACCGGCTTTCGTAATTGTTTATCCGGAAACCCTGAAAAATACAATGAAAGGTTTAAAACCGATACAAGATTTTTTTGTAAAAGTGGATGCCGATCATCAAAGCTATTATTTGTCTCCGGTTTTGCCAATAGCTGCTTCTTTTGAGAAAATTGCTCAGTATAAAGATTTATGGCTCATTAGCCAAGCCCGTATTGAACCGATTCCTTCTGTTACTCCTGCAGAAATGGTATTGAATTGTAATACACATATTCATTTTACCGGGGATTCAGCTTATTTAACAGCAACGATCAATACTTCAGGAAATACGATGAACGATTTAATGCCTGTTTTTTTTAACAATTATAAATCGGCTCTTACGCGTAACTTCGGAACCCTTACTTCTTCAGAAATAATTCATTCACATCCGGATCAAACCGAAATAAAAATTTCAGCTGAAAAAAACCTTCAAAAAGCAAATGATTACTTTGTTTATCATTTGCCGGTCCTTTCTGCAGGTATTGCTTCCTGGCAATTAAATGCCCTCAATACCAGTAGAAAAACAAAAATGGAAATACCTTATCTGTTACAAGAAAACTACGAATATACTATTCAACTTCCTGTAAATAAAGCTTTAAAAAATAAAAATACAGAGATTCACCTAAAGAATACAGCAGGTTCGGTTGATATATCTTTACAGCAAAAAGATCAAACCCTACTTATAAGAAAGCATCTCGCATTAATTAAAGGGATTTATAAACCTTCTTCTGCTGAATACGGGAATTTAAGAGAATTAATCAATTTATGGCTTTCTAACGGAACAGAGAACTTAATTCTTCGTTAAATATTATCATATGGTCTGCCTGACAAGATTCAGGCAGACTTTTATGTTTAAAACAGACAGACTCTTCTGCCGAAAATTTGCCCCGGAATATAGCATTTGTATATATTCCGAAATTTTATTCAAACTGTTGATCCGGATGAAAATATTCGTAAACAATCCGTGCTTTTGCTAAACCGACTGCTGCTATTAATTGATCTAAATTAGCAGTTTTAATATTTTCAACCGATTTAAAATGTATCATTAATTGTGTTTCACTTTTCATTCCTATTCCCTTTATGTCATTTAATACACTTTTCGTAAGAGGTTTTTCCCTTAATTGCCGGTGAAAAGTAATTCCAAAACGGTGAGCTTCATCCCGAATATGCATCAATGTTTTTAAAGTTACCGAATTTTTAGCTAATAAATAAGGATCTTTATCACCCGGATAATATATTTCTTCCATTCGTTTGGCTAATCCAATGACCGGAATTTTCCCATATAAATCCAGTTTTTTTAAACTATTTACTGCTGAATGTAACTGCCCTTTCCCTCCGTCAATAATTATTAGATCAGGTAATTCTTTTCCCTCATCTATCATTCTTGTATATCTTCTGAGAATAATTTCTTCCATGGAAGCGAAATCATCGGGCCCGGTTACTGTTTTCACGTGAAACTTTCTATATTCTCTCTTTGCAGGTTTTCCATCAATAAAAACGACACAGGAAGCAACCGGATTAGTCCCTTGTGTATTGGAATTATCAAAACATTCCATCCGATGCGGAATTGTAGGTAATTTCAATTCTGCCTTTATTGTTTTTAACAGATTAAACTTTGAATCTTCTTTTATTATTGCTCTTTGCCGATCTTTATCCAGTTTAAAATAAGCAACATTTCTTTCTGATAATTCCAATAGCTGTTTTTTATCTCCTATTTTAGGTACGACATATTGTATACCATTTAATTGAATATCAGGATAAAAAGGTACAATTATTTCTTTGGAATGACTATTTACCAGCTGTCGTATTTCCAGTATGGCAAACGAAAGTAATGCTTCCTTTTCTTCTTCTACCTTTTTTTCCAGAGCAATTGTATGAACTTGATTTACAGCCCCATATATTATTCTCAAATAGTTGACATAAGCATAGTGTTCATCCTCTAAATAAGAAAATACATCTATATTATTTAACGTTGAATTTACGATAGTAGATTTAGCCTGATAATTTTTCAAAGCAACCAATGCCTCTTTCATTTCATTTGCTTTCTCAAACTCCAGTTCTTCAGCAAATTCGTTCATCCTCTGTGTCATCATTTCAATAACGAGAGACACATTTCCCTTTAATATATTGCGAATATGTAATATATACTCATTATAGTCCTGTTCAGTTATTTTTCCTACACAAGGACCTAAACAGTTTCCAATATGATATTCTAAACATACTCTGAATTTACCAGCCAAAATAGCCGGAGTTGTCAAAGGGAGATTACAAGTACGTAATTTGTATAAGCTATTTATCAGGGTCATGAGCGTATTGGCAAAACGGGCCGAAGTATAAGGACCGAAATATTCTGATCCGTCCCGAACTACGCGTCTGGTGGTATATACTTTTGGGAAAGGCTCCTTTTTTATACAAATCCAGGGATATGTTTTATCATCTTTTAAAAGAATATTATAGCGGGGTTTATATTTCTTTATCAAATTGTTCTCTAATAAAAGAGCATCTTGTTCCGTTTGAACCACAATATAACGCAAATCAGCTATATTCCGGACCAATATTCGTGTTTTATTTGATTGATTAGTTTTATTTAAATAAGATAGAACTCTATTTTTCAGATTCTTAGCTTTACCTATATATATAATATTTCCCGATGAATCAAAATACTGGTAAACTCCCGGAAGGGTAGGAAGTTTACTTACTTTCTCTCTCAATTCATCATCATATAAAGCCATATTATTTTATTATTGTTTTAAACCTAATCCATTTTACGGAATAAATGAAAACTGATCGTAATCAAACAAGCCTTTTTCCCCTATTTTCAGTTCGGGAATAACAATTAATGACAAAAACGCCAAAGTCATAAACGGCGAACTCAACTTTATTCCGTTTTCAGAAAGTTTATAGTTCAAATCCTTATAATTTTTGATTACAAAATTTGACGGTTGATCACTCATTATTCCCGCTATAGGCAGTGGCAAAGAAAATATTCCTTCCTTATTTTTTACTACAAGTCCTCCTTTATATTTTATAATTTCATTTATGCATTCCACCAAATCCTCATCTTTACATCCGATTGCTAAAATATTATGGGAATCATGAGAAATACTGCTTCCAAAAGCCCCTTCTTTCAAACCTGTCCCTTTTACAAAAGCTATTTGCGGCTCTCCGTTTTGATATCTATTGAGATATACTATTTTTAAAATATCTTCTTTTACGTCCGACTCAAAATTTATTATATCCCTTTCAATAGGTATTATTCTTTTCTTGGTCCATATCATTCCGTCTTTTACTTCAATTACAGGTAAACTTCCCTTTTTTAAAGTATAATGTAACTGTTCTACTGAAACTAATTGATGGCAGAAGTTATTAATAATACATCTTCTTTTATATTCTCTATCTATTGCTTTAAAAACAGATTTTTTATAATTATATTTTTCTATTCCATCAATATAAACTGACAAAATTCGGAATGATTCTAAGTCTTTTACTTCTATAAAATCTGCCTTATCTTTTTCCCGCAGGCATCCTACTGTTAATTGATAATGCTCTATCGCATTTACAGAAGCAGCTTTTAGTACATCAAACAGATCGTATCCTTTATTTAGAGCCAAACGTACAATTTTATCAATATGTCCTTTTTCAAAAATATCATCGGGATGTGCATCATCTGTACAAAACATTATTTGTTGCGGATGTAAGGCTATCAATGGATGCAATGCATCAAAATTTCTAGCAGCACTTCCTTCCCTTATAATAATTTTCATCCCCTTTTCTATTTTTTCCAAAGCTTCTTCCAAGGTTATGCACTCATGATCTGTCGTAATTCCTGATTCTATATATTTTTTCAAATCTTCTCCTTTTAAACCGGGAGCATGACCATCAATTTTTAAATGATTTTCTTTTGCAATTTCCAATTTTCTTACTACTTCTTTATCTCTTTTCAATACTCCGGGTATATTCATCATTTCTGATAAAACTACAAATGACTTTTTTCTAGCTAATTTTTCAATCTTCTTTGCATTTATAATTCTACCCGCTACATCAAACGGAGTGGCCGGTACACAAGATGGGATACCAAAAAATATCTTTATATCTGCTTCTTGAGCATTGTTTATCATAAATTCTATTCCTTCTTCTCCTAATACATTAGCTATTTCATGAGGATCATTTACAATAGCGACTGTTCCCTTTGTCAGGATCAGACGTGAAAATTCTTCCGGTATTAGCATTGAGCTTTCAATGTGTACATGAGCATCAATTAAAGGCGGGCAGATATAGGTATTATATGTTTGGCTTTTCCGGATTATTTTATCTATTCTTCCTTCTTCTGTAATCCAGATTTCTCCGGGATATATTTCTCTTTTATAAACATCTACAATATTGCCTTCTACCTTTTTCTGAATCATTTCTATTTGCACTTATAGGTTGAGAACTTATATGTTCCACGTGAAACAATACCTTTTCTTCATTCAAATCCGGATCAGATTATCTTCCCAATAAAATCAAAAGAACATTTATATCAGCAGGAGAAACTCCACTTATACGGGAAGCCTGACCTATTGTACGGGGTTGAATTTTAGAAAGTTTTTGTCGCGCCTCAATAGATAAATTAGTCAATTCTTCGTAATCAAATTTTCCACTTATCACTAAATTTTCCAGGCGGGATAGTTTATCGGCTATCATTTTTTCCCTGTCAATATAACCTGCATATTTTATCAATATCTCTGCCGATTCTACAATTTCATCCCGGATTTTATTTTCCTCAATAAATGTTTTAAGAGGAGAAAAATGAGAAATAATTTCAGCTAAACTGACTTGAGGACGCACTATAACATCAATAAGCTTAATGCTTTGTTTTAAAGGAGCAGAACCAACGGAAATAAGAAAATCATTTATGTTTTCAGGTCTTACACTAGAATCACGAATAAAACCTACCAACAAATCCCGTAGTCTTATTTTATCCAAATATATATTATGTCTATTACTATCTACCAATCCTATATGTACTCCTTTCGGAGTCAAACGGGCATCAGCATTATCTTGACGTAATAAAATACGGTATTCCGCCCTTGAAGTAAACATACGGTATGGTTCATCGACACCTTTCGTTACCAGATCATCAATTAAAACACCTATATAAGCCTCATCTCTTTGTAAAATAAAGTCTTTTTGTGAATGCAAAGATAAATGTGCATTGATACCTGCCATCAATCCCTGAGCCGCAGCTTCTTCATAACCTGTAGTCCCATTGATTTGGCCAGCAAAATAAAGTCCTTTAATCCGTTTTGTTTCTAAAGTATGATATAATTGTGTAGGCGGAAAAAAATCATATTCAATAGCATAACCTGGCCGGAATATTTTTACATTTTCAAAACCATCAACTAACCGAAGTCCTTTTAACTGTACATCCCAGGGTAAAGAAGACGAAAAACCATTTAAATAATATTCTATAGTAGATTCTCCTTCCGGTTCTAAAAACAAATGATGACTGTTCCGTTCTGCAAAAGTAAAGAGTTTTGTTTCAATACTAGGACAATAACGGGGGCCTATACTCTGAATTGTACCATTAAATAACGGGCTATCTGCAAAACCTTCGCGCAAGGCATTATGCACCTTTTCATTAGTATAAGCAATATAACAGGATCGTTGTTTAAGCGTATTTTTATAATCAATATCTATATAAGAAAAACGATGAAAATCATCATCCCCTTTCTGTTCATTCAATTTAGAAAAATTGATACTACGCCCATCAATCCGGACAGGCGTACCAGTTTTCATTTGACCCACTTCAAACCCAGCTTGTTCCAACTGAGCAGATAAACCGAAAGAAGCAGGTTCTCCTATCCTTCCCCCAGAAAAATGAACTTTACCAACATGCATTAATCCATTCAAAAAAGTGCCGCTTGTCAAGATCACACGGGGAGCTTTAAATTCCACCCCTAAAGAAGTATAAACACCTTCCACTCTACCATCTTTCAATAAAAGACGAAGTACATCATCTTGCCATAAATCAAGTAAAAAAGTATTTTCTAAAGTAAACCGCCAATTTTGAGAGAATTTCATCCGGTCGCATTGGGCACGAGGGCTCCACATCGCAGGCCCTTTAGAACTATTTAACATCCTAAATTGAATGGAACTTTGATCCGTAATCAAACCGGTCTTACCACCTAATGCATCTATTTCTCTGACAATCTGACCTTTAGCAACACCACCGATAGCTGGATTACAAGACATTTGGGCAATCTTGTTCATATCCAAGGTAATTAACAATGTTTTTGAGCCCAGATTTGCCGCCGCACAAGCAGCTTCACAACCTGCATGACCAGCACCGACAACTATAACATCATAATTGGGTAACAGGTTTGTCATTTTGAAGTGTTTTAAGAAGTTCTAAGCAAAGATTTTCATTTTTACGCATCACAATACTGTCAGCTTCTGTTTTATCCTTAAATCCGATTAAATGAAGTATAGAATGACAAAAGACTCTATAAAATTCCTCCATAAAAGAGGTATGGAATTGAAGGGAATTTGATTGAACAGTATCCAGGCTTATAAAAATATCTCCGGAAAGAAGCATACCTTCGCAATAATCAAAGGTAATTACATCTGTAAAATAATCATGATTCAAATATTTCTGATTAATATTCAATATATAAGAATCATTACAAAAAATAAAAGATAAGGAACCAATTTTTTTAGAATAGTAATGAGCAATATTATCCAACCATTTATTCAATAATTCCTCAGAAAAGAAATCAGGAAAAGTTATTCCCTCCACATAAAACAACACTTCTCTCATAAAAGTGAGTTTATAAATAAAATACTAAGATCACTTTAGCTCCGTTTTTTTCAAAAATGAGCTCGTCGGTCAAGGTTTTCATTATATACAGACCCCGTCCCGCATCTTTCAAAATATTATCAGGCAAAGTAGGATCCGGAATGTGATTAAAATCAAATCCTTCTCCTTCATCCTCAACTGAAACATAAAATTTATTATTTTCTTCCCAAGCTTCTAAATGGACTTGTTTACTTGCATCCAATTTATTTCCTGATAAAATAGCATTATTTACAGCTTCTATAATCGATAAGCTTATTTTACCAAAAAGATCAGGAAATAAATGGAAAGTTTCAGTAAAACTCTCAATAAAATTTTCGACTTTTATAATGTTTCCGACTTCGGAAGAAATTGACAAAACTGCTTTATTCATCACCAAGCTTAATATAATAATTGTTATACATTATTTTCAATCAGAAGTTACACACAAAGACATTTAATCTACCAAACTAGTCTATACAAAGTGATCTATATCCCATTTTTCTATAGATTACTTTAGATAGATATAAAATATTTATTTATCCCATAAGAAATTTATCCACTCCTCTTTTAACCTTAAGCGTAAATTATATTAACGAACACACTAATTTCAATTCAAAAATCTTATCAGTCACCGATTATATTAAATTTACGCAGTTATTCATCGTTCCTTTAAAATCCGAAACTATCTGCTTAAAGCAATCATAAATATTATTTATGCCTCTACTTTAAATCGTCTTAATTCAGTTTACAAACAAAATAAATATCCATACAAATATATTTATTCTCTGTAATTTTTCCTACTTTAGAATAAATACAAAAATAAAGCCGTTATATATTCAGACGTACACAAATTATGTCAAACTGCTTCTCTACATCAGCATTCATTCTTATAAAACGGCTTCATTATGCTTCTACACTCTATTTTTCAAGTAAAACTATTATTATACTTTTACCAACCAAAATGAACCTGAATTATCTAATAAACTAAATCATTTAAATAAAATTTTCTACGATAACGAAATTAGTAAATAATTTTGAATTACCAATTCCTAAAATTTTGCAGGAAAAAATATTTATGTAAAGATATTTTCATTTTTCCATATTATTTACCAATATTAATGACCTGCTTATCTTATTCCCTTATAAACAAATGATCCAATAAATAAATAAATCATTATTAATCAAAATATTAAATAGAAAAAAAAACAAGAAAATTCAATATCTTTCCGGCTCACTACTGAAAGTTTGCCTTTTTCAAAATTTATATTTTATAAATTTACATAAGTATTTTTAATACTTCAAAACACCGTTTGAAAGTTTAATATTAAAAAATATAGGATCAAACATTTCAAATAAAATAAGTATTTTTGAAGTATTAATGAGCCAGCCAACTTTCTGGATCCAGTTTATCCATGTTCTTCCATACCTGAAAATTTAATACACTGCCATTTTCATTATCATAAGCGATCTTTCCGATAATTTGTTTCGTACTGACTTTCTGGCCTTTTTTTACAACAATATCTGCTAAATTAGAATATACGGTAAAATAATTTCCATGCTGGATAATTATGACATTATTAAAACCAGGCATAAACAAAATTTCGGAAATTACACCATTGAAAACTGTACGAATTTCCGCATTCTTTAAAGTAGAAATATTTATCCCATTATTCAGCATTTCTACTCTCTTATAAATCGGATGTACATTCACACCAAATTTTTCAGAAATTACACCTTGATTTACTGGCCAGGGTAATTTACCTTTATTTTTGGCGAAATCTTCTGAAACCAGTTTTTCTTCCGGAGTCATTTTATAAGCAGATGTAGAACTACCTGATTTTTTGGTCTGTGAAGCAATTAATTTATTCAGCTCTTTTGCCAAGCGATTCCTGTTCTTTTGTTCGTTTTGAAGTTTACGAATAATATTCTTCTCTTTGCTTTGGAGTTCCCGGACAAATTGTCTTTCATTTTTTTGCTGCACCAATAAATCAGCATTCTTTAAATCAATTTCTTTTAAAGCTGCATTTTTTTGATTCACATATTCTTTTAACTGCATATTACGTACATATAAAGAATCATTTAAACGCGATATTTGAACCAATTGCCGCTTAGAATAAGATTGAATCTGTTCAAAATATTTATATCTGTAATAAGCCTGATTAAAATCGGAAGATGAAAAAATAAACATCAGTTTAGTTGTGTTATCTTTTTTCTTCCAAAGATTGTAAATAAGCTTGCTATATAAGTCCAACATAGATTCGCGGGTACGGGTCAATTCAGTAAGCCTGATTTCATTTTCTTTCATTTGTCCTTCAAAAAAAAGTACTTCTTTCTCCAAAGATGAAATTATTTCCTTACTTTGAATAATCTTTTTTTGAATGATATTCAAACGAGTTAAAGAAACATTTTTATTGTTTCTGGCTTCGTTCAACAATTTATTTAAATAAGCTATTTCTTTTTCACTCTTTTCTTTTTCTTTTTTTATATCCTGTATAGACTGAGCAAAACCAGAACCAGTAAAAGAAAAAAAACATACTGCCAATACGAAAATATACTGAATTTTCATTCTTATCTGGATATTAATTCTCAGGTAAAATATTTTTATACTTAGACGGTATCCGCAAGTTTGAATTCACCTTTATATTAAATTCTAAGCGAGTAAATCCCAATTCTAATTTTATCTTGTTTTCTTCAAAAAATAATTCAAAAACTAATTTTTCGGGAAAAATTTTATTTTCATAAGCTTTAAAATGACTATAATCAGCACTGATTTTCATATCCTCATCTAAATCTTCTACCGTTAATTTGTATGGCCTAAAATAATCAGGCTCAATATGTAGTTTTTGTAACACCAAAGCGAAATCTTTATTTTTACTTTTCTTCTTGAAAAACTTTTTCAATTTCCGATTTAATGTCCTTTTCTGTACATTCGAAAGTACATAATCCCTGTCTGTTTTTTCAAATTTGAATTTTCCGGACTTCAAGTTATTTTGATTACAATCATCTAAGTTCAAATAAGCATTTGTCAGAATACGCTGTATACAGTTAAAACCTAAGTTAATACCAAACTCGTTATAAAAAAAACCGTAATCTGTCAGTAAATATTTTTTATTATAAGAATCTACAAATTTAACGCTATCCTGGGTCAATAATACTCTTGCTATTTCAATACCTAAGGGAGCAGTAACGGACATCCAAATGAAACTGTCTCTTTCTATTTTCAGTATTCCTTTTAAATTATTTCTTTTCCCGTTAATGTCTATGGAAACGTCAACTTTCTTAGCGTATAATGTACTGTAATCCAATTCGTTTAACTCTAAATTTTTATAAAGTTTCCCTTCCGATATATTCATCACTTCCTTCTCAACGACAGTCTCTTTTATTGAACGGCAGGAAGAAAGAAAAACGACTAAAAGACCAAACAAAAAATATTTAAACATGAAGCTACTATTCAGAATTTTAATTTTCAAATTCGTATTCCCCGGAAATTTTTGACTTTAAATCTACTGAGACTTCATCTCCCGCTTCCAGCGCTTTTTTCCACATCTCCAGCGCTTTCTCTTTTTCACCATTTTTATATAAAATATCCCCGTAATGCTCATAGAGAACTCCAGAGGCATCCGGACTATATTGAATAGCTAATTTCATATAGTATAAAGCTTGAGAATAATCTTTACGCATGTATAAGACCCAAGCATAAGTATCCAAATAAGTTCCGTTTTCAGGTTCTAATAATACAGCCTGGGAACTCATTTGTTCCGCTTTACTCAAATTTTCATTCCTTAAAGAAAGATAATATGCATAATTATTTAAAACCAATGCATCATTCGGATTAATCTTCAACACCTCATCAAACATATGAAAAGCTGTTTTCATACTATCCAAATTATAATAACAATCGCCTAAATAAGAATAAAATTGTGCTTTCAACTGTAAATTATCCTCTACCAGCTTCAATCCCTCTCTGAAAAATCCCATGGCGTTTTTATAATTTTTTCTCAGCATTTCAGATACTCCCGCCAGTGCATAAGGTAAAGGTTGCTCAGGAAAATATTTAATTGCTTCCACACTTTTATCATACATACAAGTTGTATCCATTGCCTCGTTACATAATAAAAGTAATTCTTCCCAAATCATGTAATTATTCTTATCCTGGGAAATAATATATTCCAATTCATTTTTAGCTTCATCAATTTTATTTTCTTTTTTCAAAAAATCAGAATGCAATGCCCGGACTGTTAAATCATTACTATATTTACTCATTAATAAATCCATGTAATTATTCAATTGCTCATCAGAAACCCTTGTACTATCTTTCGTCAAAATAAGTCTGAGAATATACTGTACTTTGAAAGAATTATCTAATTCATCACTTAATAATGCTTTTTTAGTATGAATTTCAGCGTCTTCCTGATTATCCTTTTCTCTATAATAGTCTGCCAGATAAAGATGGACATATCCATTCTGAGGATCCGCATTTAAAAGTTTATTCAATATTTTAAGGCCTTTCTTATCTTCATTATAGTTGAAATAAAGTTCTGCCAGCAAACTTAAATATTCGCTCTTTTCCGGATACTTATTGATCAGTTTTGTAGCTTCTTCGGAAGCTCCTTTCAAATTATTTAATTTTGTATAAAGTTTAATTTTCTCAACGGAAACAGGTTCAGTAATTCCATATTGTTTTTCATAACGATTATAAACGTCAATCGCTTTTTCCCATTTTTCAACAGAAGCATATAGACTGGCCTCCAATAAATAAAATTCTTCTTTTTCCGGATATTTGGCAATGATATCTGCATACACATTACAAGCTTCCTCTATCATAGACTTTTTCTGTAAAACATGCGCTAAAAGTAATTTATACCATAAATTTCCTGAATTACCTGCAACTGCTTCCCTGGCTAATTGAAGAGCTCCATTATAGTCTTCATTTATCATTAAAAGATTGCCTAATTCATATTTCACCACAGGACTTTCCGGATAAATTTGAAGACATCGGTCAAAGTAGGCCACAGCTTGTTGAAAATCGCCTACAATTTTATATTTTACCCCTTCCATAAAGGAATATTCAAAATCCATTTTGGATTTTTCATCCAGACTTTCATAACCATCTGTTTTCTTCTTTTCGTCCGCAAAAACACTGATAACCAGAAAAGAAGCAAAAATCAAAACAACCCACTTTTTCATATTCCTTTATATTTCAAACCTATCTCTAAATTTTTAATTTTTACCCGTATGTCCAAAACCACCGTTTCCCCTTTCCGTCTCAACTAAATCTTCTACTTTCACCCATTCCGCCTGCTCAACCTTGTTAATAACCATTTGACAAATACGCTCTCCATCTGTAATTGTTATAGGACTATTTGACAGATTTATTACAATGACTCCTATCTCGCCTCTATAATCTGCATCAATTGTACCGGGACTATTCAATAAACCCAATCCTTCCTTTAACGCTAATCCACTCCGGGGACGTACTTGTGCTTCGTATCCTTCAGGCAATTCAATAAAAAGACCCGTAGGAATCAACTGCCTTTCTAAAGGCTGTAATACTACTATTTCGCTTAAATTAGCCCGAATATCCATACCTGCAGACATCTTAGTTTTATACTCAGGCAAAGGATGCTTGGATTTATTAACTATTCTCATTTTCATGACTACCTTTTCAATTTTAGTTTAAACAAAGATACTACTTTTTATGAAACATCTTATGTATAAAATCCTTGCTAAATATAAACCTCATCTCCCTCATTAAAAAGATACAAATAAATAATATCAATAAAGGAGTCCGCGCAATGCAAGTTAACCATGGATTATCAAACGTAATACATTTACCCAGAAAATAAAAAACAACAGTTAATAAAAAATAAAAAATAATCTTACGTATGTCATAGTGAATTACATAAAATCTTTTTCCTAAAATCAAAGAAAGAATGCACATTACTAAAAAACAAGTAAAAACAGCATAAGCGGATCCCATATATCCTATTTTAGGTAATAATAGTACATTCATTGATATAGTTATTACACATCCTATAACAGCCATATAAGCGCCATAAATCGTTTTATCCGTCAATTTATACCATAAAGAAAGAGAATAATACATTCCCTGAAAAAGATTAGCCATCAGAACCCAAGGTACAATAACTATACCTGCAAAATATTCAGGACGCCGGACAAACAGTTTTATGATATCGATCCAGTACATCATTCCTAAAAATATAATTAATCCAAAACCGGTAAAATAGAGAAAAACATCTCTGTAGACTTTTTTAGAATCTTCCTGTTTTGAGTAATTGAAAAAAAAGGGTTCGAAAGCAAAGCGAAAACCTTGAGTAAAAATATACATTACTAAGGCCAGTTTATAATTAGCCCCATATATTCCAGTCATTGACAAAGCTTCCTCCTGACTCATCACTTTTCCTAATATTTTTGGCATCATTATTTTATCTCCCTGGAGATTGATCATGCCTGCCAGACTAACAATTAGTAAAGGAAAAGAGTATTTAAGTATATTTTTCAAAAGTGAAAAAGAAAAATAAAATCGGAATTTCAGCATATAGGGAAGCAATAAAAAGAAAGTAGAAACAGCAGCTATCAGATAAGAAATAAAAATATAAAGGATCCCTCCATCCGGATTATAAAAAGGAATACTAATCCCTTTTTTCTCTAAAAAAGGACAAAGCAATAAAAAGAATAGATTCAATCCGATATTGATACCGATATTAATTAATTTAATTATGCCAAAACGGACAGGACGGCACTCTAACCGCAATAAAGCAAAGGGAATAGAACTAACGACATCTATACTGACAGTAACAATGAGCAGAATTAAATACTCTTTATGTTCTGCTATATTTAAAAAGTTGGCAATATCTTTTAAAAAGAACAAAGTTAAAACGATAAATAAAGACGTAGTAACGGACAAGGACGTCATCAGAGTAGAGAATACATTATTTTTACTATCGGTTGTAGCAAAACGGAAAAATCCTGTTTCCGTTCCGTAAGTTAGTAAAACCATTAATAAAGCCGTATAAGACATTAAGTTTATTACAATTCCATACTCCTGTGTAGCAAATATTCCTGCATAAAGAGGAACTAATAACCAATTGACGAAACGTCCCAGAATAGTAGTAAAACCATATATAACAGTTTCTCCGGCTAATTTTTTTATCGGATTCATAATAGTAATTTATATCAATAATGCAGGACAAAGGTACACATTGGAGTTTTTATACAAACAGATTATAATTATTTATATTTTTATTTTTTAAAATAATATGAGTATGATAATAGCTTGTTAGTTTATTGAAGAAATGTTTTACCTATAATTTGTTTTTTATTTTATTAATGAAAGAGAATAAGTTATACACATTTTATTTAAGAATAAACAATTGATTTATAATTTATTATCTTTATTATCAACAGCGGTTAGGAAAGATAGAAAATGAAAAATATTCTTTTATTTATCTTTTATGGTTGTTAATAAATAGTAGAAATGTTTTGGGATAAAAATTGTTTTAAGATTTGTAGAATACGGAAAAAAACATATCAGGACAGAAAAATTGAAAATCCAAAGAAAGTTATTATTCTCTTTTATTTTTTATCAACATTCAATTCACAAAGCCGTTCAAATTGCTAACATAAACGTAGTGATACAATTGTAAAAAGCCTTGGATAGTTTTAGAATCCAAGGCTTTGATATGAAAAGTTGAATTAGTTTAAATCAATTGATTGGTGTTGGTATCAGGAAAAACTAAGGTGGGAGTGTGCTTTTTAGCTTCTTCAAAAGCCATAGAAGCATAAGAGATTATAATAACGATATCTCCTACAGCACATTTGCGTGCAGCCGGTCCATTTAAACAGACGATACCTGAATCTCTCTCTCCTTTAATGACGTAAGTTTCGATTCTTTCCCCATTGTTTACATTGACGATCTGCACTTTTTCGTTTTCAATGATGTTAGCTGCTTCCATCAGGGCTACATCAATGGTTACACTTCCCACATACTGAAGATTCGCTTCAGTAACTTTTACCTTATGGATTTTTGATTTTACAACTTCAATGAACATAATGGTAATGTTAAATTAAAGGATAATGTTATCAATTAACCGGATTTTACCAGCATGAACTGCGACGCAAACTACTTTATTATTTTTTTCCCTCCAGTCTTCTATAAGCTGTAAAGTAGTATCATCGACAATTTCAACATATTCTGTTTTCAAATAAGGATTACTATCGATCTGGTCTGTAATCCATTTCTTTAAATCATTGACACTCATTCGGGCTACTAAGTTACGAGCTTTTTTTAATGTAGCGTATATGTGCGGAGCATTTTTTCTATGATCTTCGTCAAGTAAGGTATTTCTGGAACTTAATGCTAATCCGCTCTCTTCACGAATGATAGGACAGGAAACAATGTCTATTTTGTAATTTAATTGCTTTACCATGTTTTTAATGATTGCAATTTGTTGAAAATCTTTCATTCCAAAATAGGCTTTATCAGGAGATACAATGTCAAAAAGACGGCTTACAACTTGACCTACACCATTAAAATGGCCGGGTCTCCTTGCACCTTCCATAATGGTTTCTAAGTATCCGAAATTGAATTTACGGGTGTCTTTTTCCGGATATACTTCTTCTACAGTTGGCAAAAAAATTAAATCGCAACCAATTGTATCTAGTAAAGAAGTGTCTTTTTCCGGGGTCCTTGGATAACGTTTAAGATCTTCCGGATCATTAAACTGAGTAGGATTTACAAATATACTGACAACAGCAATATCAGTATTTTTTTTACATTCTTTTACCAAAGATAGATGTCCTTCGTGAAGAGCACCCATAGTAGGTACAAGTCCAATTGTTTTGCCTTCTTTCCTAAAATCATTGATCCATGAGATCAATTCTTTTTTAGTAGTAACAACTTTCATGATACTTATTTAAAATCCGGGGTGCAAGTTTACAAACTATTTTTGATATAACATCCAATATTTTAAAAAAGATAGTCCGTAAATTATTTTTAAGGACAGCAAAAAGATTTTACATAAAGCATATTCTTTTGGAGTTTTCACTTGTAGAGAGAGCGGATATCCGGGTGAACGGAAGTCAATACTTCGACTAATTGACTTCGGCTTACTCCTTCCCGCATAACAATAAAAATGGTATCGTCTCCCGCTACAGTACCTAAAATTTCAAAGTAATTTTCACTGTCAATTAATACTGTTACGGCGTTAGCATAGCCCGGGAGTGTTTTAATAACGGCCATATTTCCGGAAAAATCGACACTTAATATGGCATCAGTAATAATAGAAGAAATTTTTTCTTCCCTTTGTTCATTGGCGTTCTCAGGTATAATGTAAATATAGCCTTTTTCCTTGTGGGGAATTTTGGCTACTTTCATGAATTTAAGGTCTCTTGAAAGTGTACTCTGCGTTGCTTCTACTCCAAGTTCTTTTAAACGAAATAACAATTCTTCTTGAGAAGATATTAATTCTGACTCTATCAATTTACGGATAGTTAGCAGTCTTTTGGTTTTATTTCTCATACTTGAAAGTAGTTTTCAGCAAAGATAAAAAGAAAGTTGATAAATGCTAAATGAATTCTAAGAATTGTAATTTATGCCATTTAAATTTCTGAATGCATAAATATAAGAAATTATTACATATTTATCCTTTGCAAAAGCGGAAAAAGATGACTACTTTTGTCCCAATTTGGACATAAGGTATTTAATGAATATGCAAAATTTGAAAAAAGCGCATTTGGTTCTTGAAGATGGAACCACATTTGAAGGAACCTCTTTCGGATACGAAAAGTCAGTATCGGGAGAGGTTGTTTTTTATACAGCAATGACGGGTTATCCTGAAAGTTTGACAGATCCTTCTTATAAAGGACAGATTTTAGTACCGACTTATCCGATGATTGGAAACTACGGTGTACCTCAGAGCTCTTATCAAGAAGGTTTACCTCAGTTTTTCGAGTCGGATAAAATACATTGTACAGCGCTTATCATTTCCGATTATTCATTTGAATACAGTCATTGGAATTCTCAGAAAAGTCTCGGACAATGGTTGAAAGATCAGAAAATACCGGGACTTTTTGGTATAGATACACGAGCTTTAACAAAGAAATTGAGAGAGTACGGAGCAATGTTGGGAAAAATAGTTTTTGCAGATCAGGAAACAGATTTTTATGATCCTAATTCAGAAAATATTGTAGCTCAAGTTTCTACTCCGGAAATTAAAGAATACGGAAAAGGCAAATATAGAGTGGTATTAGTGGACTGTGGGGTTAAATACAATATTATTCGGTGTTTGTTGAGGAGGGATATTACTGTGAAAAGAGTCCCCTGGAATTATGATTTCAGTAAAGAAGAATGTGATGGTATTTTTTTATCCAACGGACCCGGAGATCCTGCACAATGCGGAGAGACAATAGAGAATATCAAAAAAGTATTGGAAGGGGATATTCCGGTAATGGGAATTTGTCTGGGAAATCAATTGATGGCCAGAGCTGCCGGGGCGGATACCTATAAATTAAAATATGGACATAGGAGTCACAATCAACCTGTTATGCGACCAGGCCAATCACGTTGTTACATTACTTCACAAAATCATGGATTTGCTATTGATGATAAAACATTACCCGCAGACTGGGAACCTCTTTTTGTCAATGTAAACGATGGTACCAATGAAGGTATATGTCATAAATATAAACCTTTCTTTTCTGCCCAGTTTCATCCGGAGGCTTGCAGTGGACCGGTAGATACAGAGTATCTTTTTGACCTTTTTGTAGAAAAGATGAAAGAGAGAAAAGCAGGTAAATGAGTGAATTAGGAGAAAGGTTTGATTTTATCATTTAAAGTTCGAATGGAAATGAAAGAAATAAATAAAATATTATTACTGGGATCGGGTGCATTGAAAATAGGAGAAGCCGGAGAGTTTGATTATTCCGGTTCACAAGCGTTGAAAGCGATCAGGGAAGAAGGCAAATATAGTGTGCTCATTAATCCGAATATTGCCACTGTCCAAACGTCGGAAGGAATAGCCGATAAAATTTATTATTTGCCAGTTACTCCGGAATTTGTTGAGAAAGTGATTGAAAAAGAACGTCCTGATGGGATTCTTCTGTCTTTTGGAGGCCAGACAGCTTTAAATTGTGGAGTTGCTTTATATAAGAGTGGGGTGCTTGAAAAGTATGGAGTAGAGGTTTTAGGAACTCCTGTTCAGGCTATTATTGACACCGAAGACCGGGAGATATTTGCTGGAAAATTACATGAAATAGAAGTAAAGACTCCACGTAGTATAGCTGCTAATAATATGCATGATGCTATAGAAGCAGCCGGGGAATTGGGATTTCCTTTGATTATACGTGCGGCTTATACCTTAGGGGGGTTGGGCTCCGGGTTTTGCTCTGATATGGAAGAATTAAAAAAATTAGCTGGTAGTGCTTTCTCTTATTCTCCTCAAATATTGGTGGAAGAATCCTTAAAAGGATGGAAGGAAATAGAATATGAAGTCGTAAGGGATCAATATGACAATTGTATTACTGTATGTAATATGGAAAATTTTGATCCTTTAGGGATACATACCGGAGAAAGTATTGTGGTGGCTCCTTCACAGACGTTAAGCAACAGTGAATATCATAAACTCAGGCAAATCGCGATAAAAATAATCCGGCATATCGGTATTGTAGGAGAATGTAATGTTCAATATACATTGGATCCTAATTCTGAAGATTACCGGGTAATAGAAGTAAATGCTCGCTTGTCACGTTCCAGTGCTCTGGCCTCTAAAGCAACAGGATATCCTTTGGCTTTCGTTGCGGCAAAACTAGCGATGGGTTATGGATTACATGAAATAAAAAATTCAGTTACGAAAGTTACGACTGCCTGCTTTGAGCCTGCTTTGGATTATATTGTCTGTAAGATTCCGCGTTGGGACTTAAATAAATTTGAGGGGGTATCGAAGTTAATTGGTTCTTCGATGAAGAGTGTAGGTGAAATTATGGCCATTGGAAGAACATTTGAAGAAGTAATTCAAAAAGGGCTTCGTATGGTAGGCCAAGGAATGCATGGATTTGTGGGTAATAATAAGAAAGTAAAAAATATAGATGAAGAGTTAGTACATCCTACAGATGCCCGTATTTTTGCTATAGCTGCAGCTTTCGATCAAGGTTATTCCGTAGAGAAAATTCACGAAATGACGAAAATTGATAAATGGTTCCTGGTACGGTTGGAAAATATTCATAAATTGAAAAATGAATTAAATAAATATACAACAGTGAGGGGAGTAACTCCTGCTATGCTCAAAAAGGCAAAACAGATGGGTTTTTCAGATTTCCAGATAGGACGCTTTACGATTAAAGACGATACTTTAACTGCTCATCAGAAAATGTTAAAGGTTAGAGAATATAGAAAAGAACTGGAAATTACTCCTTGTATTAAGCAAATTGATACTTTAGCAGGTGAATATCCGGCGAAGACAAATTATTTGTATGCTACTTATAATGGAAACGAAACGGATATCACATATGAACGGGACGGGCGCTCTGTGATTGTACTGGGGTCAGGCGCATACCGGATCGGGAGTAGCGTGGAGTTCGACTGGTGTTGTGTAAGTGCGGTAAATGCGATCAAAAAAGCAGGATATCGTTCTGTTATGATTAATTATAATCCGGAAACTGTAAGTACTGATTATGACACCTGCGACCGGCTGTATTTTGATGAATTATCTTTTGAACGGGTGATGGATATCGTGGATTTGGAAGAACCGAAAGGAGTTATCGTTTCCACTGGAGGTCAGATCCCGAATAATTTAGCTATGAGGCTTTACGGGCAACATGTAAATATTTTAGGAACTTCTGCTTTATCTATAGACAGAGCTGAGGATCGTCAGAAATTTTCTTTTATGTGCGATCAGCTGGGGATCGACCAGCCCCGTTGGAGAGAATTAACCAGTATTGAAGACATTTACAAATTTATTGACGAAGTGGGCTTTCCTTTGTTAATTCGTCCTTCCTATGTTCTTTCGGGAGCAGCCATGAATGTCGTTTCTAACAAAGAAGAATTACTTCATTTTTTGGAATTGGCAGCAGAAGTTTCTAAGGATCACCCTGTTGTTGTAACAGAATTTGTTCAACAGGCTAAAGAAGTAGAAATTGATGCAGTGGCTCAGGAAGGCGTAATAAAGGCTTATGCTATTAGCGAACATGTTGAATTTGCAGGAGTGCATTCCGGAGATGCAACTATCGTATTTCCGGCTCAGAAACTTTATATTGAAACGATCAGACGCATTAAAAAAATTGCCCGTGCTATAGCAAAAGAATTAAATATTTCGGGTCCTTTTAATATGCAATTTTTAGCTAAAGACAATGATATCAAGGTAATTGAATGTAATCTGAGAGCATCCCGTAGTTTTCCGTTTGTCTCTAAAGTATTGAAGTATAATTTTGTGGAAATGGCTACCCGTATCATGCTGGGAGAACACATGGAAGAATTACACAAATCTGTATTTGATCTGGATTATGTGGGAGTAAAAGCTTCTCAGTTTTCTTTCGCCCGTTTGTTAAAAGCTGATCCTGTATTGGGGGTGGATATGTCTTCTACAGGGGAAGTAGGGTGTATAGGTGAAAATTATTATGAGGCAATATTAAAAAGTATGTTGTCTGTAGGACACCGTATCCCTGAAAAAAATATATTGATTTCTTCCGGTCCGACTCGTTCGAAAGTGGAATTATTGGAATCTACCCGTATGTTGATAGCTAAAGGGTATAACATATTTGCTACAGCTGGAACTGCTAAATTTTTTGCTGATAATGGAATAGAAGTTTCTATTTTATATTGGCCGGATGAAGCCAAAGAGCCTAATATTATGGATTATTTGAAAAATAAAAAAATTGATATGGTTATTAATATTCCCAAGAATTTAACGAAAAGGGAATTGGATAATGGCTATAAAATTCGTAGGGCAGCAGTAGATTATAATATACCGCTACTTACCAACGCCCGTCTGGCAAGCGCTTTTATTTATGCTATTTGCAAAGTGGATAAAAAAGATATTGCCATTAAAAGCTGGGATGAATACCGGTAGAAATTTTTAGAATTAGGAAATATCCGAAAAGTTTCTTTTAGGGGACTTTTCGGATATTTGTTTAAAAGGATTTTTTATGAAAGGGTATTTTTTACTGATTATTTTAATTGTTTTAAATTTTGCGGGTATAAAAGGGGAAAACCCCGTAATTATAGGGAATAGCCGGTTCACTTTTATTAATCCGGGACTGGTTCGTTTGGAATATGCTCAGGGGGGACATTTTGTAGATGAACCTACTTTATTTGCTCAGAATCGTTCTTATGATTTTAAAGAGATAAGGATAGAAAAGAAAGAAAAAAATCATTATATTCTTTCTACTTCTTTGATGCGTATAGAATATTTTAACGATGGATTTCCTTTTGGACAAATGAATTTACGGGTGTATTATAAACATGAAGGAAAAGAGCAGAGGTGGTATATGGCTAGTACGCAGAAACGTAATTTAGGAGGTACTTTAACAACCCTGGATGCTGTTGGGAAACCGGTAAAATTGCAGGAGGGATTGCTTAGCCGGGATGGGTGGTATGCTATTCATGATACGGGAAATGAAATCCTGAAAGATGGTTGGATACAGCGTCGGCCGGCTGATCATATACAGGATATTTATTTGTTTATTTACGGAAACGATTTCAAATTTGCTCTTAGAAGTCTGCAAGATATCAGTGGTCCTGTACCCATGACCCGGAAATATGTACATGGCTCCTGGTATTGTCGTTGGTGGAATTATACTTCTGAGGATTATAGGGATCTTGTAAATGAATATCACAAGCATGATTTTCCATTGGATATATTAGTCTTTGATATGGGCTGGCATACCCAGAAAGAGGCGGTTTCCGGTACAGGTCATGCCGGTAATCGGGGATGGACAGGATACACCTGGAATAAAGCCCTTATCCCAGACCCCGGAGAATTATTGAATGATTTAAAGAAAGAAGGTATTCAAGTTGTATTAAATGAACATCCTCATGACGGAATACGGGCTCATGAAGCTGTTTACAATGATTTTATGCAGGCTATGGGAGTGGATACGAATGAAAGGAAAGAATTAATATTTGATGCGGGTAATCGCAATTATATGAAGAATTTTATGAAATACGCCCATACTGAATCCGATCGTTTAGGTATCGCTTTTTGGTGGCTCGATTGGCAACAAGATTATGTTTATCCTAAAGTAAGAGGTACGGACATGAAACATCTGCCTTGGCTCAATTATATTTATTACAATTATTCTTGCAAAAATAATTTACGTGGAGCTGGTTTTAGCCGGTGGGGAGGTTGGGGAGATCATCGTCATCCGATTCAATTTTCTGGAGATGCTGTTGGAAATTGGGAGATGTTGAAATTTGAAATTGAGTTGACGGCCAGTAGTGGGAATGCCGGCTGTTTTTTCTGGGCACATGATATAGGTGGATTTTATGAGGGAAACGATCCTGAATTATATACCCGTTGGACACAATTCGGATTACTGAATTCTTCTTTACGTATTCATTCTGTATACGATAAAAAATTAGATCGCAGACCTTGGTTGTGGGGAGAACAAGCAGAAAAAGCTGTGCATAGGATTTATCACATACGTTCTCAGATGTTTCCTTATCTCTATACTTCTGTTTGGCAGTGTCATAAAGATATGTTACCTCTTATCCGGCCTATGTATATTGAATATCCGGAGAAGGAAGAGGCTTATCGGAATCCCCAGCAGTTTTTATTTGGAGATTTAGTATTGGGAGCTCCGATAACAACTCCTGGACTCGGTGAAAAAAAGCGGGCACAGCAACAAGTTTGGTTACCGGGAGGAGAGGTATGGTATAATTTTTTTACAGGTAAAAGAGAAGAAGGAGGTAAAACTATTATAGAATCTTGTGAACTGGATTGTTTTCCTCTTTATATAAAAGGGGGATATCCTTTTCCAATGCAGCCTTATCGGGAAAGGATGGCTTCTGAACCTTTAACAGAGTTAATCATCCGCTGTTACCCTGGTCAAGATGGGGATCGGCATGTTTATACCTTATATGAAGATGACGGACTTACTCTGGATTATCAGAAAGGAGAGCAGGCTTTTACAAAAATGGAGTATGAGAGGCAAAACGGACAGACCGTAATGATCATTTATCCGGCGGAGGGAAGTTATAAAGGGCAGATAGCAAAGAGGAAATATCGTATAGAACTGGCTGCAGAAAAAAGAGATATACAGCCGGTCTTGAATGGACGGAAAGTTAAAGCAATATGGAATGAAGATATAAAAGGTTATATGATTGATATAAATTTCCAAAATATCCGTAAGAAATTAGTTTTGAGTTATTAAAATTCTTTTATTTGTAGTGCGAAAATTATTGAATTCTATTTTACTCTTTGCTAAAAAGGTGTATTTCTAAAATATATACAGAAATAGGAAGGAAGCAGAAGATTGATTAGTGGGAAAAGAGGTGTGGTATGTTTTTTTATAGAAAAATAGGTATATATTTTATATGCCTGGGATTTGCTTTGTTCATTACAGAAGAGGGAAAAGGGGAAGAAAAAAGAGTGAAAGGATGGTTCCCTGAAGGATTTTTTAAAATAACTGAAAGAGATTATATTCCCGGGGTTTGTCGTTTTATGTTCTGGGATCATGAATCTCCGAAAGTGTTGTTCGATCATGAGGCGCGGAGTTTTTATGTAAATAGACCTTTGCAGGTTCAGCTTACAAGAAGAAAAGAATTATTATTGCGTTTTTATTCGCCTCGTCCTATTCAAAATGTGACGGTATGGGCTTATCATACAGGTATAAGGGAACGAATTCGATTAATGGAATTTGAAATAATTTGGCCTTTTCTGGAGTTCCGCCGTCTTTTACCTTTTTGGAAAAAAGATTGTAAATATTACACAAAAGAAGGTAAGGCAGTAATATTGAATTCCAAAATAAGGCCTGATGAATTACAATTGGAGATTGAATGCAATGATCCATTTGCAAATGACAAATTCTCTTTGCCATTGGAAGATTGCTTTTGGGGATTATTATGGAGAAAATTGGACGCCTTTGTTACCGTCACATGCGAGGGAAGCTGTCGCTATATCATTGAACTTGTCGGCTTTGTTTAGTTCCTGTGAATTTTTACAGGAGATAGATAAATACAGGGGAAAATTATATTTGGATAATTCTAAAACGGTTGTAAATATCGATGATCTTTTAACGCAAATTTTTTCATTGAAAACTTTGATTTATGGGCATGTTGTAGGGAAAAATGGAATAGGAGGAAATAGTATTATGGGACTGAATGAATGGTGTTATTTAGAACATTATGCAGATGACGAAAGCAAAACCCATACGATTTTTCATGAATTTGCCCATTGTATCGGATATGACCATTTGGGTAATATGACTTATGAAAATGGATTGGGAAAGGGTTGGGTTGCTTTGTGCAGTAAATTATATGCTCAGTTGTGTATTGATAAAAAATTGCCCATATATTCCCGGTATTTTTTATCTACCAAGGAATGTGGTTACTGCTATGGGGAAAATTCAGTTGTACAGGAAAAATCCAGGAGAAAGAAATAAGTTTTTTCTGGAATTAAATACCTTTGTATGCCTATCTTTTTGTAAAAAGATACGTATGATTGAAAAAAACACATATTATGCCCTTTTTGAGATTTCATACTACTGATCCGGTAAAGTTAGCGGAAATTAGCCGGGAGATGACAGACCATCTTCAGGAGACGATTGGTTGTCCCCGTGAACATATTGTACTGGAAGTTATTCATTCTGAGATAGTAAGAGATGGACAGATCGGACAAGGAGACTGGCCTTTTATAGAGGTAGCCTATTTTGAACGGAGTTTAGAGGTACAAGATGAAGTAGCCGGTATTATTTGCCGGTATTTAAAGCAAGTAGGATATGAAAATGTAGATATTCATTTTTCTTATTTAAATAACCGGAATTATTATGAAAATGGAAATTGTTCTCAATAAAGGGAAGTATTTTTAAAGAATTTTCCATACGATAAGAATTAACTATCTATTCTTTTAACTATCTTTTTTTCTGTAATTGCGTTTATAAACCAGAAATATTTCTGTTATGAATGCAATGGAAGGAGATATAAGAGGAAAAATGGCAGCATTTATTTTAATGCTGTTTCTTTATTTTATAGTGGGATTGTTTACAACTATAAACCAGCAATTACAAATTCCCCTGCAAGTAGCAATGTTACCCCATACAGGTAATGTTACGAATGCATTGGTTACTTTATTGAATTTTACATGGTTTTTAGCATATCCATTATCTGAAGGATTTGCAACGCGTTGGGTAAATCAAATTGGTTATCGGAGAACATCTCTCTATGCCTTACTTATTTTTTTATTGGGACTTGGAATCTATGAACTGGCTGTTTTACTTCATATTTATGTTCCTTCTTTTCTCTTTCTTTTGGGTAATCGGATTTCTACAGGATTTTTTATTTTTTTACTCGGTTCTTTTGTAATTGGGGTAGCTGTTACGATTTTGCAAGTTGTGACAGGACTTTATTTACAAGTCTATCCTATGAAAAAAACGACTGCTGTTCAGCGGCAAATGATAGGAGGGACTACTAATTCTGTTGGTATGGCCATAGGGCCTCTAGTGGTCAGTTATGTTATTTTTTCAGGGATCCCTTTGCATCAGGTACAAACCCATCAATTTATCTGGCCTCTAGTTGGTTTAATGACAGGGGTTGCAGTAATTACATTTGTTACTGGAAAAATAAAATTACCTTCCGTTTTTATACCGGATAAAAAGCACATTAAATTGAATAGAAATGTCTGGTCTTTTTCACACTTAAAGTTGGGAGTGGTTGGCATTTTTTGTTATGTTGGTGTAGAAGTTGCCGTTGGAGCAAACATAAATTTTTATGCTACACAATTGGGTCACAATTTTGCATTAATGGCAACTAAAATGGCAGCTTTGTACTGGACAGGTATATTGATCGGACGTTTTTGGGGATCGGTGTATACGCGTATTTCCGGACAAACACAATTGATTTTTGCCTCTTTAGGGGCCATATTGTTATTAATTTTAGCGATGTTATTGAAAAATCCTTGGATATTAGTGGGAATTGGATTGTTTCATTCTGTGATGTGGCCGGCTATTTATGCATTGGCACTTGCTAAATTGGGTCCTTATACGGCAAAGGCGTCAGGAATTCTCATGATAGGAGTAGTAGGGGGAGGTGTTATTCCTTTCTTGCAGGGCATTTTAGCTGATATTCTTGGAGGAAACTGGAGAGAAACATGGTGGTTGGTTGTTGCGGGAGAATTCTATATTTTGTATTATGGATGTATAGGCTATAAAGTAAAACAAAGCATTGAAGATTAGTGCTGCTTAGTTAAAAAGAGGTTGGCTATATTGTAAAATACAGCCAACCTTTTTAATTCCGAATTTTATTTGTGTTTTTCCATAGAAATATAGGTATAACGAGAAGTACCTCCCTTGTATTCTCCTGCACTTGTGCCATTACTGTCAAACATCCACAGGATAAACCCTTTCATCTCTTTTTCACCGTATACGCCATTGTCTACAAAAGTATAGACTAAATCGTTCCGCGTTCCGCTGATTTCACTGATCAGGCCTACACCGTCTGCCCAGGTAAGTGTTCCCTCTCCGCTTACTTCCCAGGGACAAAGCCTTACTGTATTGGCCCCTGACGTCCCGATATCCTGCGGTAATATTTCCATATTTCCGTTCGTATAGAATTTCATTTCAAATTTCATACTTAAACCGGTCACTGTAAAGCTTTCATTCCTGACTTTAGTAGCCAGCGTTACTTTAGTCGTTTTGCCATTGTCGTAGTTGAAATCCCATTCTCCCAGCAAGTCATTGTAAGTGATGGGTTGTGCCGGATCCTGAGAAACGGAAATAACAGCATAAACATTTTCAGTAACACTTAGTTTAATGGTACCTTTACGGGTTTTTATTGCTTCGTTTGCTCCGGCTTTTACAGTCAGGGTATCCCCTGTCTGGGTAGCACTTATCCAGGAATCAAGGGTTTCTACAGTAACCGGGATATCGCAAACAATTTCTACCTGCTGTTCATCCCCGGCTCCGGCCAGAATAATTTCTGACGGACTGGTTTTAATGGTAAGTCCATACTGGGTTACGGGAACAGTACGTTTCAACCCTCCTGAAGTGAGGATCACCTGTCCGGTCCGTCCGTTAACATCGCGGTTTTCAGAAGCTACTACTTTTACCACATTTCCGGACACAGATACGGTAAACCAATCCTGGTCCGCTTTGGCTGCTATGTTGGGGACAGCAACGGTTATTGTTCCTTCTCCTCCTCCTGCGCCAAAGATCACCTCAGAGCTTTCTATACCCAGCTCTGGTATGTTACTGTTATTTTCGTTGTCTGAGCACCCTGCCAGAAAGAGGCAGAGTGTCATGATCAATAAACTGAATATTTTTTTCATATGTAATTTTTTTAATTCTATTACTTTTATCTTTCCATAGAGATATAGGTGAAGCGACTTTCTCCGCCTCCTTTGTATTCTCCTCCGGAAGTCCATAAAATGAAACCCTTCACTTCATATTTCCATGTACCTCTGTCTACCCAGTTCAGTACCATTGGATTTTCTTTTTTATTCCAGGAAGTTACCATTCCATAACTTGCACTGGCATCCAGGTATCCGGGAGATGTTACTTGCCATGAGGCAGCCTCTACATCTTCGGCTACTTTTTGTCCATAGAATACCAAACGTCCCAGGAGAGCATCATAATTCATCAAAATGTCAAATGTTAAGCCTGTCAACCGTACGGATTTATTTTCAACTTCTTTCACAACGTTTACTTTAACAGATTTTCCATTACCATATTTAAATGTCCATTCTCCCAAATAATCTTCATAAAAAAGTTCAAAATTGGGATCTACATATCCCTTAAAGATTACATTTACTCCCGGATCTGTACAGATAAAAGCTTTTTGTTCATTGTTCCAATCGAAGTTTTCAATTGTCACACTTTGTTTCATATCCATTGCAATATACTCGAAAGGTTCGTATAATTTAAAACCGGTAGGAGTATAAGTAAAAGCCAGACTTTCACTTTTTACAATGGTATCCCCATTTTCATCCCGGTCTTCATAGGAAATCTGCATTGTCCTGTCTACAACCTCTGCAATACATAAAGTGTCCTCATTTACGATAAAATAAAAACCACCAAAAACCGCAGACTCTCTTATTTTATCCGAAATACTTTTATAATATGTTTTTGGATTAGTTGGTTCTTCCAAACGGGTCATGACCAGTTTATTGTCATATTTCTTTCCTTTTAATATGATCTTATCCGGCTTCACATCCATAAACACGAATTCATAATCCCCGGCCATACCGTCTACATCAGCGGAGCCGTTCGGTTCTGTGAAATGATGCAGAATTTCATTATAGGCATTGAACGTCAGCACCGGTCCCATATCAGAGATGATCTCATACTGGGAAGTTACGGTATCTCCGGCTGCATAATTCCGGGTAGCTACTTCTGAGGAAAGGGTAACATAACCGTCGGCTGTAAACTTAGCCATCATGTTATATCCCCCCACAGAGTGATTTTTCTCGGGATAGTAAGCCAGCAACCAGCCGTTTTCAGCAGCGGCCAGGGTAGCCCTGTATTCCTTCATGGCAGCCGCGATTCTTTCGGCAGCAGAAGCATCAAATATGTCTTTCTCGTCCTCTACGCAGGATTGCAGGGAGAAGAACGGGAGAAGAAGGAGTAAATATAGTATTTTCTTCATAACAGACTATGTATTAAATTTTTGTTAAATCCAATTGGTCCAGACTATTTCCACGTCTCTGAACGACACTGCGCAATTCATAGATGTCGATATTCCAGGAATTTTTCAGGTAATCCTTTACGATCTCGAATTTTTGTTCAAGCAGGGCTTTACCTGTTTCCGTGTTTCCGTCAGCTACGGTATTGGAAGCTTCAAGTAATGCCTCCCATGCGTCCTGATCCCGGGTAACGAAAATAGAGATCATTTCCACGAAATCTTCATCTGCACTGTAACGGGCATAACGGCTGATAAATCCTTTTGCACGGGCCAGTGCTTCTGTCTGGGAGCCGGAGCTCCATTGATCTCCGATATAATCTTTACCGGTAATGTTCTGGTATTCTGTAGAATAATTCTTTGTCTGATGCAGGATGTGAGCGAACTCATGGTGCATTGTTTTCAGGTAGTCACTGTTGAGTTGAGCCGCCGTCACTGTTTCCGGATCGATGTCATTTACTTTGTAAAGCGTGATCTTTAATCCGCCTTCGGCTGTACCCAGAACGACTGTATTGTTTGTATTATAGGCACCGGAACCGATCATGTGGATTACACGGGGAGTATAGGTGCGGGTAAAAGTCAGTCCTGCCACTTCGTCGTAAGCTTCGAGCCATAGGTATTTGATTACTTTAGACAAAGCCACGCATTTATCAGGTAAAGCCGGAGCCAGGGTATACTTCATATCCGACTCGATATCCTCCATTTTGTATTTTACCTCGATATTATAAGGATATACATAGTTATACAGCAGCCACTGGTCAAATTCACTTCCCTCTTCACCATCCGTAGGGAAGATACTGTGACCGCTGGGTTTGTCATCATCGCAGGAGCAGAGGCATCCTGTCAATGTAAGAGCTAACAGATATATTATTATTTTTTTCATATTCATACTTTATTAATAAGTTATGTAAGTACTATCTCGGATTCGGAGCCAGTCCTGCACTGATTACATCATTTGGTATCTGAACGGCGCGGCGCAGGTCATTCACTTCCAGGGAATCCTGACGGGTAACTTTATAGTTTTCATCCAGGAAACGGCGGTATATCTTGATGCCGAATCGTTTAATGTCGAACCAGCGCAATCCTTCGTGAATGGTTTCAATGCGGCGGAAATGCAGCAGGCAGTAAACAAAGTTTTTCTGTTCGTCAGACAATGTAAACTCCGGGTTGATCTCTTTCTTTACGGTCGCATTTTCAGGTGTATAAAAAGCCAGTCCTGAATAATAGCTATTGATCAGCTCTCTTGTTAAAGTTACAGAAGAGGAAGTATGCTGGGACATCCATAAAGCCAGGTCAGCTGTAGCATTTGTAAAATCATTTTTCATGATATAGGCTTCAGCCCGGCAAAGGAGTACTTCATCCGTCTGGAAAATCGGAACTACCGTACGGCTATAGCCTACCCCTGCCTCACGGTCGGTATATTCAAATAAAGCCGGCATTTTAGGAGTAGCTACGTAACCACTATTGTAATTTAAAGGCGGTAAATAGAATAATTTAGCCGCATAAATACCCCACGGACCATCACTCTGGGTGGTTTCTTTAGTTGCTAATTTGTCTGAATGCATAAATCTTTTACCCGTAGGATAGTTTCCATATACATAAGCCAGCTGGGAGTACCCCGTCATCAAAAGCAGGTTAGCCGGGTATTCAACGCGGATATAATCCTCTGCAATCGGACCGTATTCCTGAGTAAGGTTGGAAATTGTTTTCAGGTCCCTCAGCATTGCTTTGGGATTCGCAGTGAGTACTTCATTGGCATATTCAATCACCTTATCGTAATTGCGGGTATACAGATAAA